>NZ_JBFUKF010000036.1:0-24229 GCF_056400985.1 Mucilaginibacter sp. P4_G9
ATATTCCGCTGTGTGCAATTGATAAAGGGGTAAATCCTCCTTTGCCGTTACCTTTTAACAACAAGCCATTTAGGGCATCATATCTTCCAATTGAAACATCAGTACCAAAATCATTTCCATTAATCAATAAATCGAGATTGCCATCCGCGTCAAAATCGTCGGCCACCATCCCATTTAATGCCGAAACCTGTGCTTCAAGAGGTAAAGGGGTTATTGTGAATTTACCTTCGCCGTCGTTCCTGAAATAGCAGGACCTCAACTCGGTGGCTTTAAGCCGCAGCGCATTTTTCATTTGGTCGGCGCTAAGCACATCCTGCATAGTAGCCTCCGCATATGAATGATAATTAGTGAATTTTACCCGTAAACTAATCATCTGCTTAAAAGCATCATCCCTCACATTTGCTGGATATTCCCGTTGTATACCATCTTTGCCAGGAAGAAATAATGATGGAAATGCGTCGAACCTGTTTCTTTTATCAAAATCATTTGCTGTTATAAAAGCCGGGAATTCGTCGCTGGCCTGATAAAGGGTGTTCAAGCCTACATTTCCAACTATGTAATCCATTCTGCCTGTATGCCTGAAATCACCTGCAATTATTGAGTTCCACCATCCGGGTTTATTGCCAACGCCACTTTTTGCTGTAATGTTTACAAACTTTCCACCTACATTTTTTAAGAAAATTAGCGGCATCCATTCTCCTGCTAATATTAGATCTGTTTTATTATCGTTGTCGAAATCACTAAAAATTGCATCACATATCAACCCAATCTTTTTTAGGTCTGGAGCAACGTCATTAGTTACATCGGTGAATTTTACCTTTCTGTCCTTTGTGTCATTTCTTAAAATGTAGCTATTCACCGGTTCGGGATATCTCCATGGTTCCACGCGCCCTGAAATAAAGAGGTCTAATCTGCCATCGTTATTATAATCAAAAGCCCTTACACACAACTTACTTTTAAAACACACCGGTAATGCATCCTTCGCAAGCTTAAAATGACCTTTGCCATCATTAATATATAAGCGGTCCTGGTATGCCGGATCATTTGCCGGAGTTTTATAACCACTGCCGGTAATTAATACATCAGGAAATTTATCACCGTTTGAATCAAAAATGAGAATCCCTCCGTCAAGATAGGGGCGATCGTAATTCTTTTTTTCTAAAAGGCCCCGTTGTATAAATGTGCCATTTTTTTGTTGAAAAAAGATCTGTGCCGGCTCTGTCAAATTTCCACCGACAACTATATCATCTAAGCCATCGCCGTTAATATCGCCTGCTGACAGCGCAGGATTGTATTCTGAAAGCTTATGAGGCAAAAGCTTTTGAATATTAAAGTCTGTATAATCCGTGTCGCGATGGATGTATTTAACCGCGCTTTTGCCCGTGATATTAGTAAATAACGGGGCTTTTAATTGTACCGGATTTGCCCAGGTATAGGTTTGGCTGGCATTATTAACGTTTGCAGACAAAGTTTGATCTGCATCTACATTTAAAAATGTTTGTCTGTATTTGTTCGGCCATTTAACAACTACCGAATCTATAGTTTTGCATTTTCCTAACCCAAAATGTGCTATAGGCTGGATGCTGGTAAGATAGCCCCGGTAAGGGTTGTTTTCATAAACCTGGTGTAAGCCGTGCTGGTAATATATATCCACAAAAGTTCCGATTCCCTCGCGGTTCTGATTTGGTCCCTTAAACTTTATGTTGAGGTAATGGCGCACATTTTCTTTATTCTCCCCGGCGGTGTTTTTATAAATTAGCGCCTGGTCATTGATATTATTAATTACAWGGTCCATTGCGCCGTCATTATTTAGGTCGGCATACACTGCACCATTCGAAAAGGAGGGAATACCCAGGCCCCAGTCCATGCTCACATCCTTAAATTGCAAACCGTTTTGGTTACGAAAGGCGTAATTGTGAATTTTGACTGACGGTATCTGGCTGAGAACTTCCTTCTTCGGCGTTATCAAAAATGCATTGGATCTGTAAGCAATAAAATCATGATCGGTTACGTCGCGGGGATAACCGTTGGTAACAATAATATCACGGTAACCGTCATTGTCAAAATCGGTTATCATCGGGGTCCAGCTCCAATCTGTTTGGGCAACACCGCTTAAAAAGCCAATTTCGCTAAATGTTGGGTTACCGACCTGGTTATTTTCTCCTATAGACGGACCCTGGTTTAACTGAAGGGTATTCCGCACATATTGATATTGATACCTATAATGGTCGAAGTTTTGAATGGTATTATAGCTACTTGGCCCCGACATCATTTTTTTTCGATAATTATCAGCAGGATTCATGTCCAGTTCAAATATATCGGCCAGCCCGTCATTATTGATATCTTCAATATCCTGACCCATAGCATTGAAAGATGTATGCTTAAAATACGCCTTCGACTTGTCGGTAAAAGTGCCATCATGATTATTGATATACAATATATTATTCGACAGAAAGTCGTTTGTAACATATATATCCTTCCAGCCATCGAGGTTGATATCGGCAATAGTTGCAGCGTGTCCGTACCCTTCTATCTTGATACCCGCTACTACCGATACATCCTTAAACACAGGATGTTTAAGGATAGGGTCCCAATGGCTCTGGTACAATCGTCCCATGCTTCTGCCGTTGCCGGCGGTATCAATCGGCCTGAACTGGTTGGGGAATTCGGCAGGGTTAGGCTCGTTAACGGTCAAATACATGTCAAGGTCGCCATCATTATCATAGTCAAAAAAACCAGCCATTGTAGAAAATAGCTGGATATCAAGGCCGTATTCCTTTGCTTCTTCGTTAAATACAGGAACCCCATTTTTATTAACCCCTTTGTTGATATACAACAAGTTCTGCCTTTTTTGAGGGTCATTGGCAAACGAATTACATACGTATATGTCGGGCAAGCCATCGTTATTAATATCAATTACAGAAGCACCCTTTCCCCAACGTCCTTTACCATCTACACCGGCTGTTGCAGTAACATCCTCAAACCTGAAATTACCTTTGTTAATATATAACTTATTCGGCACCATGTTACCCACAAAGTAAATATCCGGTAGCCCATCGTTATTAAAATCACCTATGCCAACGCCTCCGCCATTATATACAGTGGCATTATCGATAGGGTTAATCGAATCGTTTTCTGTAATCAGGTTATTAAATACGATGCCGGAAACAGAAGATGGTATTTGCTCAAATAGCGTGTGTTTTTTACAGGAAGAAATTAGTAGGGCTACAGTAAAACCAATAAGGAGGATTTTCATAATTTAACATTAATAAAAGCAGGCGGCTTCCGGGCCGCCTGCTTTAAGAATTGGTTTAATAAATTAATAGCCGGGATTTTGGTGCCCTGCAACAAGAGGGTTATTGTCCAACTCAGCTTGAGGTATAGGTAATAATTCATCTCTGTTGGCATGGAACCCGGCAATCGGCTCGGTCGTGAAATACGCCTTCTTGCGCCATCTTAAAATATCGATGTTACGTACTTGCTCATCGCCCAACTCTACCATTTTTTCGTGCATGATGGCTTTAACCACGTCGCTTTTGGAAGCAACTGGAAATTGAACTGTTGGATAGGGGGGCATAGCAACATCTGGCCTTGCGCGCACCAAATTAAGGTAAGCTACAGCTCCGGCTATGTCGCCCGTTTCATTAGCGCACTCAGCAAGGTTAAGTAAAACTTCTGAATAGCGTATAATACGTTGGTTGTTACCTCCGGGGTGGAAGCCTGCAGTACTTGCACTTTCCTGGTATATGATCATAAATTTACGCCAACTGATCTTTTTGGTAACGCCGTTCAACACCGAAGAATTACCGTTTTGATCGGCATCAGTTAAGGTGCTTTGGCCATTGTTATAAACATCGCCGCTTTGATAAACGCTATATGAAAAACGGGGATCTGTTTTTACCGCACCCGTAGCTGTGTTTTCAAATTCATTCAGGTATTTGTTTGAAGGAATAAGGTTTCTCCATGCAACAGGGCAGTATTCCTGATTTCTAACTGTTGACTGCTCTTCAGTTGCGCTTTCGCCACCCCAATTGTAACCATTAGTTCCTTTATCCACAAACACAACTTCAAAAATTGATTCATTGTTAAATTCGGTGGCTAACTCAAAATTATCAAGGTAACGGGCAGTTAATGAATAGCCATCGGCTCCGCTGGTAGGTATCTTAAGAAATGCAGCTTTAGCGTTGGCATAATCACCTTGTTGCATTAATACCCTGCCCAGCAAAGCATTAGCGGCGGCGGCCGTGGCCCTACCTTTATCAGTAGAGGATTTACCGGGTAATACTGCCGCTGCATCTGTTAGGTCCTGAACTATCTGCGCATATACAGCGGCAACATCGGCGCGTGGTTTAAAGTCGGTAGGACTTTTGGGAACTGATGTTACCAGTGGAACCCCGCCCCACATGCTAACCAGGTCGAAATAAGCCCAGGCACGCAGAAATTTTGCCTCTCCAACTGATTTTTTCGCGTCGGCTACGTTATCTGTAACGTTTGGGGCATTGTCTGTTACAACATTTGCACGGAATATTACGGTGTACCAGCCATTCCAAACAGAGTTCATCACAGAGTTTGTAGGATCGTCGGTATTATTGATCAATTGGAGCCTTGGAGCTTCCAATTGTCCGCCGCCTGGCGCTACCTCATCGCTCCTTGTGTCGTGCAGGTAATACCATTCCCGGGATACGAGGTTGTTTTGATGCATAACCGCATAAATGGCGTTAACTCCCGACTTTAATTGCGCTGCCGTTTTATAATAGTTGGCCGTAGTAAGGTTGTTGGGATCGGATGTATTTAACGCTGTTTTTTTGCAGGACAATACGATCACCGTTATCGTTAATAAAATAACGGTTGACAATAAATAAATTTTTTTATGTTTCATAATATATCAATTTAATGATTGTTAAAATGTTGCCTGTAAACCTACCTGGAACACTCTTGGCGAAGGATATTGACCATAGTCTATACCATTTGTAAGCGTTCCGTTTTTGGAGCCGACCTCTGGATCAAGCCCGGTGTATTTTGTAATGGTGAACAGGTTTGTTGATGATAAATAGATCCTCACTTTGCTTACTAAATTGTTGCTGGCCGTTTTAAGCCACGGCGTTGGCAAATTGTACCCTAACTGGAGGTTTTTTAACCGAAGGTATGAGCCGTTTTCTACCCAGCGGGATGATGGCCTTACATTTGAGTTAGGGTCTCCTGAAATAGCCCTTGGAATATCAGTATTGGTATGCGTAGGGGTCCAAGCGTCCAGCACCTTAACATCTGAATTAAATAACCTCGACATACCTTGAGCGATGATTTTTTCGGCATTAAATATTTTATTGCCATATACTCCCTGGAAAAATAAGGCAAGGTCAAAATTCTTGTAACTGGCCGAATAATTTAATGAATAGGTGAACTTTGGTAGGTAACTGCCCAGGTTAACCCTGTCATTAGCATCAATTACATGATCATTATTAATGTCCTTAAATTTCAGGTCGCCTGGAGCAGCACCTGTTTGAGTAGCATGGCTGCTTACATCAGATGCATTTTGGAATATGCCCTCTACCACATAGCCGTAGAAATACTGGATAGATTGGCCAACCGAGGTATTGGTGAGCGGACCGCCGCCACCAAAATCAGCATCACCGCCTGCAGTTATAGTACCATTTGCAGCTCCTGTTAATGTAGTAACCTTATTTCTGCTTAATCCAAACACGCCTGTTATATCATATTTAAAGTCGCCGCTTGTTTTGTGGTAACCTGCGGTTATTTCAACTCCGGTGTTTTGCATCGAGCCAACATTTGCCAGCGGGGCGCCAACACCTTCGCTGGGTGGTACCGGCACCGTTAAGATTAAGTTTTCAGTTTTTCTTTTATAAACCTCGGCCGATAGGGTAAACGCGTTTTGAAATAAGCCCAGGTCGAAGCCAATGTTAGTTGATTTGGTTATTTCCCAATGAAGAAAATAATTACTTAATGCACTGTAAAAAGAGCCATTACCAGAGTTGGCACCCGTTGCCAGGTTGCCAAACGGATATGTTGTGCCGCCCGCAGATACATTGGAAACGTAAGGATAATTTCCCAATACCGTTCCGTTTATTCCGGTAACACCGTATCCGGCCCGTAATTTCAACTCACTTACTGATTTGAAATTCTTCATAAAGTCTTCCTGGTCAACCTTCCAGCCAACAGAAGCCGCAGGGAAGTTTTCATATTTGTGACCCGGGGCCCAAACCGACAAGCCATCGCGGCGTATTGAACCGGAAATTAAATATTTTCCTTCGAAATCATACCCCACCCGGCCTACTAATGAATGAAGCACGTTAGTACCATAAGTATAATTGGTGGTGGTGTTGGTAGCATTGTTCAGCGTACGAATAATGTTGTTATTTTGGTTGCCAAAAGAATTTTGACTATTGCTACGGTTGGTTTGCACTTCGTAAACTGCCAGGGCCGAAACGTGGTGTTTGCTGCCGAAAGTGTGATCGAAAGTTAATTGTTGCGTATATAGCGTAGTAGTGCCAGATCCGGTATTTTCTGTTATAGAAGCAAGTGGATTGCTTGAAGTACCACCATCGTTGTATATCGGGGTGTATTGTTCTTGCCTGTTTGTTCCGTAATCAATGCCGTAGGTAGAATTGAATTTAAGCCACGGCGTAAACTTAACCGTTAAATAAGCGTTGCCGCGTATCCCAATACCAAAATTCCGGTTTTCGTTAATTAGTGCCTGTTCTACCGGGTTTACCGGGTCGGCACCGTCAAAACTGCTTTGAGGGCCAAAAAAACCGCCTTGATTGTTTGGATTGTAAACCGGTATGTATGGCTGCATTCTTATTACATTGGTAATGGGCGTTCTATTGCCCGGGGGAATCCCAAAGCGTTGGCGGGTTACCGAAGCATTGAATGTTTGGCCGATTGTAATAAACTTGTTCAGATTATGATCAGAATTCATTCGGAAGCTTTTACGGCTGAAATTAGTTCCAACGGTAATACCATCCTGATCAAAGTAACTGGCAGATGTAAATATGCGTGAATTCTCATTCCCGCCGCTTAAGGAAACAGCATGCTGCTGCACAACTCCTTTTTTGAAATAGGCATCCTGCCAGTCTGTATTGGTTTGGGCGAAGGTTTGCGAAGAACCCGCATAAATAGGCTGATTAAAGTTTGCCGGTTGTAAACGCGGCGGTATGCCAATTCCGGCTGCTCCATTCAAAGCCCTTTCATATTGTACATATTGGCTTGTATTAAGAAGGTTATACCTTTTAGTAACTTCCTGAAATCCCGCATATGAATCGAAGCTTAACACAACTTTACCACTGGAACCTTTTTTGGTTGTGATGATAATAACGCCGTTAGTTGCTCGTGAACCGTAAATAGCCGCGGCGCTCGCGTCCTTAAGTACATCAACTGATTGTATATCTCTTGGATCAAGCCCGCCGATAGAACCTGGAAAACCGTCAATAATATACAAGGGATCAGATCCGTAACCTACCGAACTTACACCGCGTATCTGCACAATTGGCGCGGAGCCCGGCGAGCCATTATTGGTAACCGTTAAACCGGCCACCCGGCCTTGTAAAGCCTGATCCACGCCGCCAACAGGTAAAGCTGATATTGCTTTGCTGCTCACAGACGAAACAGCACCCGTTACGTTGGCACGTTTTTGTGTTCCGTAACCTACAACGACTACTTCGTTTAATGATTTAGCATCATTTTTTAACGATACATTAATCACCGATTTTTCTGAAACAGAAACTTCTTTTGATGCGTACCCTATAAAGCTGAAAATGAGTACTGCCTGGTCATTAGGTACTTCAATGCGGAATGCGCCATTGTTGTCGGTTCCGACCGCGGTGGTGGTGCCTTTTAACGTAACAGTTACACCCGATAATCCTGAACCATTCTCATCGGTTACCTTACCAGTTATAATCTTGCTTATGGCTAATTTTATTGCCTCAGGATCTGTATGCCGCAAATGAGCCAGGTTATTAGCAGCAAACGTGGACTTTATAATAGTAATACTTATAAATACTATTATAACCGTCATTCTCATGAAAGTGCTTAGTAAATATTTTTTTTTCATAGTTTGGTTTGTTAATTGAAAACATTGGTTGAAAAATTGATAAAGCTTAGCACTTATATCAAACAGGTCTTTGCATTATGTAATGGTTAGGTGACTGATAAATTAAGCTCATCTGAAATAATAAACCATACGGTTTGAAGAAGACTTCATTTGTTTTAATAAAGAGCGGTTTACTTAATTGGTTGCTTAACCGGTAGCTTGTATCAGGTTGTATTAGTTATAGCATCCATAATATTGATACCGATGTAGTTTACTGCGGGCCACGATCTGTGACCGGCGAAACGAGTTCTCTTGGTTTATTCTTTCATAATATGTTTCATAAAAGGGTTGCAATCGATTGTAGAGCCGGACCGGTTTGTACTTTCCTGAATACGACGAAACCATAGTATACAGGTCGATCAAGCCTTAATAAAACTTAAATCGAAATCTTGACAGAACTTGCCGGTCGGCTTTATTGGTTTTAATTTAGCAGCTACCTGATTTAGAATTGTAGCAGCTTTGCAAGCGTAAAATTACTTTTGAAGGAGATTCAGGTAACCAATTTTTTATCATAAAAACACAACATATGTCAACTTAAAACATATTCATGATCAATCGCCGTCGCCGCAAAGGTTAAAACGTGATTCTCGTCCGAAGACATGGGGAAGTAAGCACATCTCTGCAATAATAAACGGCTGGTATGGCGTGCAGACTGCAGGTGCAGCCATAGCCGACGTGCTTTTTGGCAATTACAATCCATCGGACAGGTTACCGGGTGCGGTGAGTAGTACGGCATCATGTTATTGAGGCTTTTATTATTATCGCCTCAAGGCACTATGTTATTGACTATACCGTTGTTGCAGATCAGAAATAACATCAAATTCATCGGCCACTTTTGTTATCAAACTTTCAAATACTTTAAAGTATTGGGCATATATGTGGTGATTTTGGGCGTTGGGTAAATAGGTTTGGTGCATGGTCACCGTTTTTGAGGCTTCCTCTAAAGAAGGATAAATGCCCATCTCGGTCGCACTTAACAGGAATGCACCTTTGCCTATGCTGTCGTCATGACTAAGCGTGCTTACCGGCTTGTTAAATATATCTGCAATGATTTGCGTGCAAAACGGGATGGATGCAAAACTACCATTGATAGACAGACCTTCGATATGACGGTGCTTTTCCAGTGTGCGGCCAATGCTATACATCTCGTATAAAATCCCTTCTATGGTGGCTCGTATAAAATGTTTGCGCTCATGCCGGATATTTACGCCGAAATAACATCCCCTGGAATTTGGATTCCAAATAGGTGCCCGTTCGCCATGCAAAAAGGGAAGGAAAATTAAGCCGCCCGAACCGACTTCGACGCCTGCGGCTTCTTCTATCAACATTTCCATTGATTGGTCGACATCAAAAGCTTTTCGAAAATCGCCAAATTGTTTGGTAAACCAATTGAATATTACCCCTCCGTTACTTGTAGGCCCGCCGGTAATGATATGCTTCTCTGTAAGCAGGTAGTTGAAAATTTGCTGTTGGGGATCTTCTATTATTTTATCGCCTATAATCCGGAATGCGCCGCTGTCTTCAATGGTGATTGTAGCCATGCCGTTTTCCCATACACCGGCACCCAGGGTGGCCAGGCAACCATCGCTGGATCCAATCAGGATTTTGACGGTCGGTAACAATTTTAAAACCCTTTGATATTCTTTTTTTAGCACTACGCCCGAATAGAAAACCGAATGCAAATCCGGTAGCTCTTCCGGTGTAATCCCTGCAAACTCCAGTGCGGCCTGGTCCCAGGCTAAATTATGGATATTCATTAGCCCGGTTGCAGAAGCTATACTATAATCTATCACACACGCACCCGTCAGTTGTTGAATGATATAGGTTTTTATAGGCATGAATTTTCTCGCCAACCCGAATTTCTCAGGTTCGTTATTTTTCATCCAGGCAATTTTTATCAACGACGACATCGGGTGGATAGGTGTTCCCGTGGCTTTATAAATCTCTTCGCCTAAACTGCTTTGTTTAAGTTCCGCGGCTTCTTTTTTGCCCCTGTTATCTGCCCAGGTTATGGCGTTGCCCAATGGGATGCCATCTTTATCCACCGCCAGCAAACTATGCATAGATGAGCCAAAGCAAATACAAGTCACAGTATACTTTTTAGGGTATATCTCATCAATGAGCAGATTTTTTAAAATATAAAGCATAGTAATAAACATCTGCTCCGGATCCTGCTCGCTATGGTCAGGTTGCTCATGAAAGGTAGGGTAATGCCCCTTTGACGAACTGATTAAATTGCCCGAAAGATCAAAGGCGAAAACCCGCACAGCGGCCGTGCCCATTTCTATGATGATGATACAATTCATGATGTATGTTGATGATCTGGTGTTTTATTTTTCCTGAACTCGCTTGGGGTGTACCCTGTAAGTCTTTTAAAGGTTGTGGAGAAATGCTGCGACGAATAAAAGCCGGTGTTCAGTGCTATGTCGGTAACATTTACCTGGTTTTTTTTTAGCAGTTTGGTTGCTTCGGTTATTCTGATATTGATCAAATAATTTAAGGGCGAAAAGCCGGAATAGTTTTTTACCTTTTCGGTAAAGGCGGTAGTACCCATGCCAATCAGTGCAGCCATTTCTTCCACCGTCCATTGACGGGCAAGATTTTGCCGCAATGTTTGCTCCAGTTTTAAGAATGTTTGAGGGAAGTCTCTTCTGGAGTTGTTTTGCCTGATCAATTGACGGCTAATCAACACAAAAAGTTCATCAAGCAACTGGTTTACACGTGTGTAAAAGCCTACTTCCTCGTTTTGTAATTCAAACTGTAAGTTTTGCATTAATGTGTGCGCTTCTTTCAGTTTTAAAACAAGCTGTTGCTTATTTACCATCAAAATTTGGTTAATAGATAATTTTTCCTTTTTTGTGAGCCCGCTCCATTTGCCAGGCAAAAGCTTTCCGCAATCTTCGGTGGATATTTTTATCCAGAATAAAGTACCTATGTTTAATATTCCGCTTTCCCCGCCAATGCGTTGCCCGGGCAATACTATTGCAAAATCACCAGGGTATAAGGTATGGTGTTGTGAATCAATTATCCAGGTGAATTTTCCTTCTAAAATATAGTACAGGCAAATGCAGTCCGTAACGTTACTCTTAAAGGAGTTAAGTTGGATAATGCTGTTCTTTTTGTGGGCAAACTCCAGAATATGCGGAAAATGCACAAGTTCTTTCGATGCCCCCTGCTCAAGTATCAATTGATTCATCCAGGATAATAATTGGTATGCGTTGCTGCCATCTCTGTACCACGACAGGTATTCTGGAACCTAATGTGATACCAGAAAAAGCAAGTTTACATAATATAAAACGAAGAGTTGTATAAAAACCATCGCTGTTTTTTAATGGTATTTTCCCTGTTTAATATTATCACACTTTCACTTTCATGAATATTACCGGCTCGTTATTGACCTCTTACTGGCATAAAAAAACACCTGCCGTTGCCCCCTGAGGTTACTTTGCCAAGTTCAGCCGGGCAGTGAAGCGGCGCAGGGTTTTGCCCAGGTTTTTTGTGCAAAAATCAACGCTGCGTTTTTTTAGAAGCTAAAGCAATTTGATTTAGCATTCTTTGTATATAACCAACTAACCGATCTAAGACATTTTTTGATAATGAATAACTACCGCACAAACGCGGGGTAGTACTAAATAGCTATGCATATATTTAAGACCAACGATAAAGTTATTGTGAAATACGCCGGCTCGCTTTATAGTTCACCGGATTGGAGCTGGGACAGTTTTATAAACCGCGAAGTATTGCACCGCGAGGTTTTAAATGACATCCAAAGTATCACAGCCGACTCTTTGCTTGCTCATGATTTGGAACAATTATGCGCCCCTATTGTCAATCAGGAAATATGGGCATCAGGCGTCACCTATATGCGCAGCAAAGATGCCCGCATGGAAGAGTCTAAAGATGCCGGTGGAGGCGATTTCTATGCGAGGGTTTACAGCGCAAAACGTCCTGAGCTTTTTTTTAAATCTTCGGCATATCGTGCAGTTGGGCCTGGCGGTACCGTTCGTATCCGGAAAGATTCGGAATGGAACGTTCCGGAACCGGAATTGGTATTATTCATTTGCAGCGCAGGTACCATTGAGGGATATATGATCGGCAATGATATGTCATCAAGGGATATCGAAGGAGAAAACCCTTTATATCTTCCCCAGGCGAAATCATACGACGGTGCAGCAGCGGTTGGCCCATGTCTTTACGTGCCGGCCACACCCATTTCTCCCGACACCGAAATTCAAATTGAAATATGGAGAGGTGATGTTAAAGTGTTTGTTGATGCCATTTTGATCAGCAGGATGAAGCGCACGCACCAGGAGCTTGCCCATTATCTTTTTATGGAGATGTCATTCCCTGCAGGTGCATACCTCATGACTGGCACTGGTATCGTACCGCCTGATTCGTTTACGCTTAACTATGGCGACGTGATACATATTACTATAGGTAACATAGGCACACTTACAAACCAGGTAGGGAAATAATGAGTATGAATTTCGGAGGTGAACCGCTTCTGGTGTTAACGAATGGGGAATTTTCGATAGCATCAATCTAAATTAAATGATAAAAGAAAATAAAATGTCAAAATTCAGAAGTTCTGATTGGTTTGGAAAAACAGGTAAAATGGGGTTTTTATACAGGAGCTGGATGAAAAACCAGGGTATGCCTGCCGACCTTTTTGATGGAAGACCGGTTATCGGTATTTGCAACACATGGTCGGAACTAACGCCTTGTAATGCCCATTTACGCGACCTGGCCGAGGCCGTTAAACGCGGGGTTTATGAAGCTGGCGGTTTCCCGGTGGAATTTCCGATCATGTCTTTAGGCGAAACTCTGCTTAAGCCGACGGCTATGCTTTTCAGGAACCTGGCCAGCATGGATGCCGAGGAATCGATACGTGGCAATCCTATAGACGGGGTTGTATTGCTGACCGGCTGCGACAAAACTACGCCCTCTACCATGATGGGAGCTGCCAGCGTAGGTTTACCTACTATCGTAGTCCCTGGCGGGCCGATGCTGAACGGCAAATACCGGGGTGCTGATATTGGATCGGGCACGGCAGTATGGAAGTTGACTGATGACCTCAAAACCGGTAAAATAACCAATGACGAATACCTTGCGGCCGAAAGCTGTATGTCTAGAAGCGCAGGCCATTGTATGACGATGGGTACCGCCTCTACTATGGCTTGTATGGTCGAGTCGCTTGGTATGTGCCTTTCACAGGCCGCGGCCACCCCGGCGGTTGATTCAAGGAAAAAAGTGCTGGCGCAGCTATCAGGCAGGCGCATTGTAGAAATGGTAAAAGAAGGATTAACGATATCCACAATACTCACCCGTTCCGCATTCGAAAACGCTATTAAAGTAAATGCTGCTATTGGCGGTTCTACCAATTTCATTATACATCTAACGGCAATTGCCGGGCGTGTTGGCGTAGACCTGTGCCTGGACGATTTTGACAGGCTGGGCAGTAAAATACCCTTGTTACTCAATCTGATGCCTTCCGGGAAATACCTGATGGAAGACTTTTACTATGCGGGCGGGTTGCCTGTTATATTGAAAGAACTGAGTAATGAGCTGGCTATGGACGCGATAACCGTAACCGGAAAATCGCACGCAGAAAACATAAAAGATGATGGCGTATGCTATAATAATGAGGTTATTGCAGGCTACAGTAACCCCATCATCCGAGAGGGGGGCATAGTCGTTTTGAAAGGTAACCTGGCTGTTAATGGCGCGGTTATCAAGCCTTCGGCAGCAACGTCATCACTGATGCAGCATACGGGCCGTGCGGTGGTTTTTGAAACCATTGAAGATTATCACGCCAGGGTTGATGAGCCTCAGCTTGATATTGATGAGACCTGTGTGATGGTGCTGAAAAATGTTGGTCCGGTAGGGTATCCCGGTATGCCCGAGGTTGGCAACATGGTGCTGCCGAAAAAACTGCTGGATAAAGGTATTACGGATATGGTAAGGATATCTGACGGACGGATGAGCGGCACCGCGTATGGTACCGTTGTGCTCCATGTATCACCGGAATCTGCCATCGGCGGTAACCTGGCACTTGTGGAAAACGGAGACCTGATATGCCTCGATGTACCGGCGAGAAAAATAGACCTGCTTGTAGATGAGGTGGAACTGGAAAGACGGCGGCTGTTATGGAAAAAGCCGGCTTATCATACAGACAGGGGCTACGTATCTATGTACCAGCGCCATGTACAGCAGGCCGATAAAGGGGCAGACCTCGATTTTCTTGTGGGGAATTCCGGATCTGTTGTAACCCGCGATTCGCATTAATTTAAACTGGGGATAGCATGACAATACTTGTACTGATCTTTTGTATTTTACTGCTTGTGGCGCTGATCACCTGGGCAAAGGTGAATGCGTTTCTTGCGTTTCTTATCGTAGCGATATTGGCGGGCTGCTTCTTAGGAATGCCATTTGCCACAGTTATTACATCGATAAATAAAGGGCTAGGCGATACATTAGGGTCAGTAGCCATCATTATTGTATTGGGGGCTATGCTGGGCAAACTGGTTGCAGAAAGCGGTGCCGCTCAGCGCATAGCCCATTTCATGCACGATTTGTTTGGTGCTAAATATGTAACCTATGCCATGGCTATAACCGGCTTTATTGTGGGTATCCCATTGTATTATAATGTAGGGTTCATACTGTTGGTGCCCATCATTTTTTCGGTTGCCTCCAGCTACCGTTTACCGCTGGTGTATGTGGGTATGCCCATGCTTACCGCTTTATCGGTAATGCACGGCTTTTTACCTCCCCATCCTTCGCCAATGACGCTCATCAGCGTCTTTCATGCAGATATTGTTAAAACATTTAGCTATGGGCTGATAATCGCTATCCCTGCTATAATTATAGCTGGACCAGTGTTTTCGGCCACCCTCAAAAAAATAGGGCCGAACGGTTTGCAATTTGCCAAGAGTTCTGCCGCCTTACCGGCACATGAGTTACCGGGTATTGTTAACAGCATACTGTCATCTCTTTTGCCGGTTGTACTGATTTGCCTTGCCCATTTACTGTCTGCGTTTTTTGGGCAAACTTCCTTTATAAAAAACTTAGCGTCATGGCTCGCCGAACCCATTATTGCCATGCTGCTCACCTTAATTATAAGCACCTATACGCTTGGCTTGCAAAAAGGCAGGCCATTAGCAAAAATAATGGATGGTTATGTGTGTGCAGTAAAAGATATAGCAATGGTGTTGATCATTATTGGCAGTGCGGGTGCACTGAAGCAAATATTTGTAGATAGCCGCCTAAGCGATGTGCTGGCCGGTATGCTGATTAGTAGCACCATACATCCCTTGTTGTTTGCATGGCTGGCGACAGCTTGTTTGCGGCTTTGCCTGGGCTCAGCCACAGTGGCTGGCGTAACTGCCGCAGGGGTGTTGTTTCCAATCGCGCATCATGCAGGCGTTAACACCAATTTGCTGGTGTTGGCTATCGGGGCGGGTAGCCTGTTTGGCTCACATGTAAACGATACGGCTTTTTGGCTATGCAAAGAATATTTCGGGCTATCGGTTAAGGAAACACTCCGCTCATGGACGGTTATGGAAAGCCTGGTATCTGTAATAGGGCTTGCAGGCGTCCTATCGTTAGATTTTTTACTATAAATAAACCTATAACCCATCAATGTATATAATCAATTTCAAACCAAAAATCCTGCGTAAATGAAAAAAAAGCTACACTAAAACCGGAAAACGGCACACAAAGTGCCGCCTCGAAAAACTCTTTCGCAATCACCAATTTTGAGAAAGAGGTTAATGAAGATTTATCAATTGAATTAAACCTAAAATCATGAAAAAAAAAATCAAAGCATCTGGGATGATGTTGTTCATTACAATAAGTGTTCTTTTTACACTTATGTTTGTGGCAGATGTACAGGCGGGAAATGCCGTCAGCGTCGGAACCCGCATCGAAGTGAGCGTACAAACAGTTACCGGTAAAGTGCTCGACGAAAAAGGCAGCCCGCTTACTGGCGTTAGCGTAAGCGAAAAAGGGACTAAAAATGGCGTTGTGACTGACGCAAACGGTAATTACAAGATACAGGTATCCTCGGATAACGCGGTGTTATTATTCAGCTACATTGGATACCAATCCAAAACCGAGCCCCTCAACGGGCGCGTTACCCTGAATGTTATGTTGGAGCCAAAATCAAACGCCCTAAGTGAGATAATAGTTACGGCTTTAGGTATAAAGCGCGAATCAAAAAAATTAGGTTACGCGGCAGAAAATGTACGCGTGGGCGAAATAACCACCAACCGCTCTACAAACTTTGTTAACTCACTTGAGGGAAAGGTTGCCGGTTTGGATATTTCCCCGCCGGCAAGCGGCCCCGGCGGTAGCACCAAGATCAGGTTGCGCGGGCAGTCTGCGTTCCAGGGCGATAATGCGCCGTTGATTGTATTAAACGGTCTTCCTTTATCGCAAAGCCCGTCGAGCACCAACGGGTACACCCAGTCAGTGGATCTGGGTGATAATATGCAGCAAATAAACCCCGACGACATTGAGTCGATGACCGTACTAAAGGGTGCCACAGCTGCTGCGCTTTACGGTTCAAGAGCAAGTAACGGTGCGTTGATAATCACGACTAAAAGCGGTAATAAAAATGGCGGAATAGGCATTGAGTTTACCTCCAACTTTACACAAAACCAGGCACTGGATTTTACCGACTTTCAGTACGAATATGGGCAGGGCGAAAATAACATACGCCCCAAAACGCAAGGCCAGGCACAAAGTTCAGGCGCCTGGAGTTTTGGAGAGAAATTTGATAATGCACCTACCTACCAGTTTGATGGCGTACAACGGCCTTACGCGCCGGAAAGAAACCGTATAAGCAAATTTTTCAGGCTTGCCAATGCGTGGACGAATACCATCGCGTTCTCCGGCGGTAATGAAAAAGGTAGCTTCAGATTCTCTTATTCGAACCAGGATGCACAGGGTATAGTACCTAACAACGATTATCACAAAAAAATATTCAACCTGGGCTTGAATTATAACTTTACCCCTAAGTTGTCCGCACAGATCTATGTGAATTATGACCACGAGAATAACAACAATCCGCCGGTAATCGGTATTCAGGGATCATCAGTTACCAATTATATCTACCGTTATTCTAACTCGCTTAGTTTGGATGTATTAAAAGCAGCTGCGGTTGATGCTAACGGCAACGAAACCCCTACGTCTCGTTTCACTACCCTTACAAACCCCTACTGGATTATGAACAAGCAATTTACAAGGCAAACCAGAGACCACCTTTTGGGTACAGCAACCCTGCGCTACCAATTTTTTGATTGGCTTTACCTGCAGGGCCGTGTGAATATGGAATATAGCACTTCGTTTTATGAACAAAACGCGCCAACCGGCACCCTGGCAAATGCTGCTGCGCCCGTTGGCCTTTATAACGGAAGTTATAACTCAAATGATAATACCTACCGCGCCTTAAATGCTGACTTTTTATTAGGAGGTGGCCACAAATGGGGAGCCTTTTCTTTTGATGCTACTGTGGGAGGAAATACTTTCCCCTCTTCATCACAAGGATATACTGTTACCGCTACAAATTTCTATGTCAGGGATTTTTATACCCTTGGAAATGGCGTAACCAACACATCGGTTTTTGCAGTTTCCAAATCTACAGTAAACTCGCTTTATGGCACCGCCGAGTTTGGATATAAATCGTATTTGTTTTTAAATGTAACCGGCCGTAACGACTGGTTCTCGGTGCTAAGCCCCGAACATAATCATTATTTTTATCCCTCTGTAAGCGGCAGTTTTGTTTTTTCGGAATTTTTAAAGAATCCGCCTTCATGGCTCTCTTTTGGAAAAATTAGGGCGACTTATGCCAATGTGGGTAGTGCAAACGGTATTAACCCTTATAGCAATTCGCTCACTTTCACGCTTTCACAAAACGCGTTCAACGGCGTTCCGCTTGGGAGTATCAGCAATGTCACTACGCCAAATCAGGCAATCAAACCTTACAGCGTAAAGGAGAAAGAGATTGGCCTGGAATTGCGAATGTTCAACAGCCGGGTGAATCTGGATGTAGCCGCATATGATAAGCACACCACAAACCAAATCTTAAGTGTGGCTATTTCCAACGCATCGGGCTATACCGGTACAATTGTAAACCTCGGCGAGTTGCAAAACCGCGGTATGGAATTCTTGCTGGAGTTAATACCTGTCAGAAAAGCGAATTTTACCTGGCGTTCGGCGTTTAATACTGCCATAAATTCTTCTAAAGTATTAGCCTTGGCTAACGGTCAAAATCAACTAACCCTGGGTGCAGGAGAATTCTTTGGTTCCATTGTTGACCAGGTAGGCCTTCCGTTAAACCAGATACAGGGTTCGACTTACCGCAGAGATGCCAACGGGAAGATCATTGTATCAGGCGGTAAGCCGGTGGCAAGTACATCTCCTGCACTTTTTGGCAGCGCATTGCCTAAAACTACAGGTGGTTGGGTAAATACGTTTACTTATAAAAAGTTTACCCTGATGACGCACATCGATTACAAGGTTGGCGGTAAGATATTATCAAGCTCAAACCTTAACTTTCTGAGAGAGGGTTTATCAAAAGAATCGCTGGTTGGCAGGGAAGGCGGTGTTAAGTTTGATGCGGTAAATGCTGATGGTACACCTAACACCACATCCGTAAACGCTGAGGATTTTTATGCCAATTATCGTTCACAGGGTATCCTGGACGCCTTTATTTATAAATCGGACTTCATCAAGTTAAGAAACGTTTCTGTTAGCTACGATTTTTCGAAGATGGTGAAAGCTAAGTTTATCAAAGGTCTTGTGCTTTCTGCCGTATGCCACAACGTGCTGATCATCAAAAAGTATACACCTAATATCGATCCGGAAGCAATCTCTTCAAGTGGTGATATTTTAACGGGGTACGAGCAAAGTTCACTGCCCACAACACGCACTTATGGATTTAACCTTAATGTCAAATTTTAAAAGAGTACGATCATGAAAAATTATATAAAGATCATAATATGTGCTGCCTGCCTGTGTTCTGCAGCAGGTTGTGATAAAGGGTTCAAAGAGTTAAATGTTAACCCCAACAACACAACCAGTCTTGACCCAATGTTCTTGTTTTCCAATGCGGAGCTTTTAACATATTCATCGTTAATGGAAACCGAAGCAACCGTTGTTCAGCAGTTTATCGATCCTTTCGGTGGTGTTACCTCTGCGTTTAACTTTAACGTGTTAAATCAAACATATACCGTAATGCGGTGGAATAATGCATATCCAAACAGCATAAAATTCCTGGAGCATATCTTATCGGAAACCAAGAGTGATGCGGCTCGCACCAACCTGTACAATGAGGCCAGAATATGGAGGGCGTACAACTATATGATGTTGGTAGATACTTATGGAGATGTACCTTATACCCAGGCAGGACAAGCCTATCTGAACTCGGTTTTTTTGCCCAAATACGATAAGCAACAGGACATTTATAATGATTTGGTGAAGGAACTTAMTGCAGCAACGGCGGCTTTAGATGCTGCCAGGGATGTTGTAAAGGGGGATGTTTTTTTTGCAGGAGATATTTTGCAATGGAAACGGCTGGGTTATTCACTGTTGCTGCGTATCGGGATGCGCTATTCTAAATTAGATGCCGGCAAGGCAAAAACAATTGTGCAGGCAGCTGTTACCGGAGGTGTAATGCAATCTAATGCCGATAATTGTTACCTGAAATATAACAATACGTACCCTAACCCCGTTACGCAGCAAATTCAACAGTTAACCAATACTTATTATCTCGCAGAGCCATTTGTAACACAATTAAAAGCTACCGGCGATCCGAGGCTGAAGTATATCTCAGCAATGTATGCCGACCCTGGAAAAGCGTTATCCCTTACTCCGGATACAGCATCTGCCAACCAGTTTGGTTTGCCTATCGGTTATGATAGCGGTACGCTGCCAACGGCTCCGGGATTTCGCGGCGTGAGTGGTTCAGGTTTCAAATATTCGCAGGTAAATTACAGCGTATTTGGTAAAGTAACCGCGCCACAATATTTTGTTACATATGCCCAAACGCAACTTTTACTGGCCGAGGCGGTTTTCAGGGGATATATTAGCGGTACCGCAAGTACTTATTATAACAATGGTGTAAAAGCGGCTATGGATCAATTTGCAAGTTATGATGCTGCTGCTGTCATCAGCAGTGATGCCCAAAATGCCTATTTGAATAACCCGGTAAATGCATATGCTGATGCCAACGCTTTGAAACTAATTAATACCCAGTATTGGATAACTTCTTTTGGAAACGGTGCAGAAGCCTGGGCCAATTTCAGAAGAAGCGGCTTCCCGGCATTATCGCCCAATACATATCCCGGCAAGCAAATAAAAGGGGGCTTTGTACGCAGGTATACTTACCCGCAAACAGAGTCGGCCATTAATGCCGATAACTACAGGGCGGCCGTAGCCAGTATAGGCACAGACGACTTGGATACTCCTGTTTTTTGGGATAAATAAATACTCCCGCTTTATATCCCTTAATACCCCGGCGCTGATTTAATGCCGGGGTATTATACGTTAATCTCTATAACGGCGATTCTGATGATTGTAACCATCTGTGTTCCGATTTAAGCTGGAGTGAACATTTGTTATTGGAGTGAAACATTGGTGGTTTATAGGCCAATCCCATTATTTATATTTGCCTGTTATAAACCAAAAGCACATGTTTTGTAATTAATCGTATATATATAAAGATGTTATGTACTGCTGCCTTGTTGGGGGAGTACTAATTGGGGGATAGGGCCACGTTAATAAAATTGCCATTGAGCTGCAGTTTTATAGCCCTGAAAGTTTTGGGGGCTTCAAATCTGGAATTGATGGCGGTTATCAGGATGCGGTAATCATCCAGCCATTTCAGAACAAACTTGTCCTTGATGTCAAAATCTTTGGTGATCTGTCTTTTAGATACGAAATGAGGGGAATCAATAAACTTTCTTTCCCCTTTGTGATAGACAACGTACTTCACATTGATAGTACCGTCGGCTTTTTCATGGTGCGAATAAATCTTTGCACTTACGGTGGTAGCCATAATTTACATAAATAATGACGTAAATCCCGTTACATATTTGTTACATGGGTACGTCAAGTTCAACAAAAAACTATGTAAATCCCGTAACAAATATGTAACAGCCACGGTGCCGCAGGTGATCCTAACCCGCATGTGTAAGACGAAAAAACCCGCTCTACGTATGTAAAAAGCGGGTTTTGTACTCTGTGCGCCCACCTGGGCTCGAACCAGGGACCAAAAGATTATGAGTCTTCTACTCTAACCGACTGAGCTATAGGCGCGGTTATTTGTGTTTATTTAACGGGTGCAATTTTACATATTTGCAGGCAAATAACAAAACCCTTTATGCAAAATATCAAAAATATCATCTTCGACTACGGTAACGTTATCTTCAGTATCGATTTTCTGAAGGCTCAGCAGGCATGGAACGAGTTGGGTATCAATAACGCAACGGAATTTTTTGGCCATAAACAGCAGGACGAAATTTTTGATAAATTTGACAGGGGAGAGGTCTCTGCCGGGGAGTTCAGAGACTATATCAGGCTAAAATCCGGTAATCCGGAACTTGCTGATGAGCAAATAAATGCTGCCTGGAACAGTATGCTGCTCGGAATTGAACCGGGCAACCACGAATTGTTATTAAATTTAAAGGGAAGATACCGCACTTTCCTGCTCAGTAATATTAATGCCATCCATTATGATCATATCATGAACTACCTGAAAACTGATTTTGGTTTTGATGGTAACGATCATTTGTTCGAGAAAACTTATTACTCGCACCTGACAGGGCAACGCAAACCCGAATTAGGAATATTTGAATTGGTATTAAACGAAAATAGCCTTGATCCTGCCGAAACTTTGTTTATTGATGATAGTCCGCAGCATTTGGCAGGGGCAGAGAAATTGGGCATAAATACTTTTTTGATGACAAAGCCCGATACTGTCCAGCAATTTTTTAAAAGAAACGGGGTCATAAATGGACGTTAAGTCCGTATATAAAGCCTTATCGACCCTTTTTATCGGGTCGGAATGATATGCTCCTGCCAGGTTCATGTTGTTATCTGGGGGCTTATTATCAGTTCAGATACTCGCGCTGGTATTTATTCCTGTAATCAATGGGCGACAGGCCTGTTATACGTTTAAATGTAGTGCGGAAGGCTTTATTATCAGTATAACCTACATTATACATCACCTCGTTCACATTATCGCGCGACCTTTCCAGGCTTACTTTGGCAGCTTCGATCTTTACCCGCTGAATATATTCGGCTACGGTATTGGCGGTGGCTTTTTTAAAGCGGCGTTCCAGGTTTCTCCTGCCTAAAGCAAACATAGATGCCAGTTGCTCTACGCTGATCTTTTCCTGGTAATTGTTTTCAATAAATTCCTGTGCTTTTTTTATRGGGTCATCGGCATGGTCTTTTTGTCCCTGGAAAATAATGAACGAAGACTGGCTGGTACGTTCCATTTCAATGGCGAACACCTTAGAACTTAAAATAGCCATGTCACGACCGGCAAATTTTTCTATCAGGTATAAAATAAGGTTAAGATAGGAGAATGCTCCACCGCTGGAATAAATGCCCTGTTCATCGGTGATTATTTTTTCGGTAACCAGGTTAACATCCGGAAACATCGTTCTGAATTGGTTGGCGGCCATCCAATGGGTAGCACATTTTTTACCTTTTAACAAACCAGTTGAGGCCAGCAGGAATGCCCCCATGCATAAACTGGCCACCTCGGCGCCACTATTATATTGCTCAATTATCCAGGGTATAAAAGCTTTATTATTTTCGATAGCTGTGTTAATTTCTCCATCAACGGCAGGGATAATAATCAGGTCGGTCTTCTTTACATCTTTAAATAAAACATTGGCATTTGCTGTAAAGCAGCCACCGCTAACAGGGGTTTCCATTTCAAGGCCAACCAGTTCAACCTTAAAAACTGGGTCTTTGCCCATTGCTAAAAAAAATTGGTTCACTTGTGTTAGTAACTGCCGCGAACCTTCAAGGCTACCTAAAATTGCACCCCTGGGTACTAAGATGGATATATGCTTCATATCTCAAAAATATGATAAAGCGTCATTGCAAACAAGATTTATTATTAGCCCGGGCTTGCTTGTGCCCAACACCCTTGCAGTTTTTTAATTTAATTTTGAGCCCTTTCCGTGGCCGGTTGGACGACGGCATACCCGATCTTATACGGTAATCGTGCAAGGTATACTGCTACCTGTTTTGGCACGCTGCAAACCAGGCTGTTTAAGGCTATTTTTTGATCTCAATTAAGGATCGGTAGTGTTTTGTCATGGTTTTTCAAGTTTTTTTGTCAGTGTAATCTGCCTGTGTCATACCTGGTGACAAATTGTCAAAAAAAATTCATGAAATACTAAGGGCGCCAAATATGAGGGGTTGAAGTATTATTTTTTCATAAAAAATAATAAATCAGCTATAATTTAAATCCGAAATGGCTTTTGGAAGGCTAATTTTTAATTTTTCGGGGGTAAAATTCCTGATTTTTCATAATGTCAGGTTTTTGCATCAAGAATTTGTCACTTTTCTGCGATCTTAATTTTTACTTCTTTAAAACTGGTGATATTTTTTTCATTGATCGAAAAGCGTCTTTAAATTTAAAAAAACCTCAAATCAGTTTTTGTCTTTTTCTTAAATCCTCAAATTTWATTTTCGGCCATTTTTCAGGTACAGCCGCGATAATTTTTATGGCATGTTTTTAGCCGAAAGATGTTCAGGAAACCGGAATTGTTTATCACTTAATCCTGTAAAAATTAGGGAATTACATGTTAAACAAAAGAGGTTCCCCAAGGTATTAATAATATAAAAATCACTTAAAAAATTAAAACTATGTTAATCGTATTAGAAGTTGCCGCGTTTTTAGCAGTTATCGTTTTGCCTTTAATTCCAGCTAAAAAAGTTGCGAAATAATTGGGTATCACCTCCGCTGTCAATAATTCAATAATCATTTTAAAAATTAAAACTATGTTAATCGTATTAGAAGTTGCTGCATTTTTAGCAATTATCATTTTGCCTTTAATTCCGGCTAAAAAGGTTGCAAAATAATCAGGGGTATTACATTTA
>NZ_JBFUKF010000037.1:0-24167 GCF_056400985.1 Mucilaginibacter sp. P4_G9
TGATTTTGCTGCATGGTAACGCTGTATGTAGTTTTGGTCCATCCCAAAATTGTTAAGGTTGATAAAAAATCCATAAAACAATATCACCCAAAATGTTGGCTGGGTAAGGTCGGGCGAAAAACTGCCCAGATCAAATTTGTGATTGGCCACGCCAATATCCATTATCTTTGTAAACCCGCCAGAGATATTGGTTACCAACAGGTAAATGATAAGCACAGCGCCCAGTGTTTTAATAATACCCTGCACTACTTCTGTCCATATTACTGCTTTTATGCCACCCGACACGGTGTATATGATGATAGAGACACCCATTATCAGCATAATCATTTTCATTGATACACCGGTAAGCGCCTGAAGGCTTAACGCGATACCAAAAAACACCGAGCCCATGCGGGCCAGTTGCGTAAGTAAAAAACAAATAACAGCATAGGTGCGTGCCCAGGGGCCAAAACGCTTTTCGAGATGCGTATAGGCCGATACCTCGCCTGTGTTACGATAAAATGGTACAAAATATTTAACAGCAATCCATGCAGCAAGCGGCATGCTCAGGCTAAATACAAAAGCGTTCCAGTTACCACCATAAGCTTTGCCAGGTACACCCAAAAAAGTATTGCTGCTTAAAAAGGTGGCGTAAATAGACAGACCGATAGCCCAGCCCGGTATTAAACCCGATGCCATGGTAAACTGCCTGGCATTTTTATTCTTTCGCGAAAAATAAAAGCCCACCAGTATCATCCCTATCAGGTAAATACCTATAATGGTAAAATCGAGCAGGGGTAACACTTTCATGCGTTAAACAAAATTTCTAGTAAGATTTATATTGCGGTTTAAAACTGTATAAACAAATGTACCATTGTGGTAGTATCATTTACTATAACATTTTTTCAGGCTATTGTATGATATTAGCATTTAAATCACCGGTGTTTTTATTACCTCTTTATGAAATTGTTAAGGGTAAACAATTCCGCCAGGTTAAATAGGTTTGGCTAAAGCCGGTTGCAACCCTGATTATCCGTCCCATAAATGGGACGGCAATGAAGTTTCTGACTGATGGTAATTGATAATTAACGGATAGCATCTGTAAATTCATTGCCGTTGGCTTTAGCCGACGGATAAAATTTAATAAACATGTGGCTTTAGCCTAAACCGCGCTATTCAGCGACTACTTTTAATAATTATATGCGCCGCCTGCAAACCATCCCCGGTAACAGTAAGGTTAATTTTACCAGCATTTGATTTCGATTGAATAATAGCCAGCCCCAGCCCATTAAATACCCGGTGCTGATTGGAAACAAATGGATCAAGATCTGTTTGCGAGCCATTATCAACCGCCTTTAAGATACCCTGTCCACTTACTTTAAATTTGATAAGGTGATTGGCATCCGGCACGGGTATATCGTATTTGTCGACAACAGTTACTGTGATGTATGACAGATCTTTCCCATCAGCGGTTATTTTTTGTCTATCAGCCTTAAGCAAAATGCGATACGGCTCGCCTGCCGTAATAACCTGGGTACTCATAATGACCTTGCCATTTTTGCGCGAAACTGCCTTCAACGTGCCGGGCTCATATTTAACCCGCCACATTACGTGCAGGTCATCGCCTGTTTTCCTGCGGATACCTAATGATTTGCCGTTTAAATAAGCCTCCACTTCATCGGCATTATTATAATAGGCCCAAACGTCAATAGTTTGACCGGATTTCCAGTTCCAATGGGGCAACAGGTGCAACACTGGCGTAGTTGTCCATTCGCTTTGGTACATATAATAAACATCTTTAGGGAAGCCCGCGAGGTCAACTATACCAAAGTATGAGCTGCGTGCTGGCCACAAGTACGGGGTAGGTTCGCCGATATAATCAAACCCTGTCCACACAAATAATCCCGAAAGGAAATCGTATTTCTTGATGATCTTCCAGGTTTCTTCATGTGTTGAACCCCAGTAGGCCGATACATTATCATAAGCCGATACCGTAAAATCGGGATTGCCATCTTTCAAAGGTGTTTTGCCATCCTTTGGCCAACGCCTCACGCTATCCGACGGCATATCATAATGCCCGCGGGTAGCCAGTGCCGACATGCTTTCGGTCCCAACAAACTTTTGGCCGGGATAATTCTTTTGAAAATTGGCATACACTTCCTGGTGATAATTTAAGCCTACCAAATCGAGCGCGCCGGATTGATAGATGAAATTCTTTTTCGGATCAGCCTCGCTCAATGCCGATGTAACCGGCCTGGTTTTATCCAGCTGCTTCACAATACCTACCAATTCGCGACTGATGCTGATGCCGGTACTGTCAAATTGTTCCCGTATCTCGTTACCAATGCTCCAGGCAAAAATCGACGGGTGCTTACGGTCACGCAACACCTGGTCCTGCAGGTCCTTTACATGCCATTTATCCCAATCCTGGGGATAGTCATTCTTACTTTTCTTTTTTCGCCACATATCAAAAGCTTCATCCATCACCAAAAATCCCATCCTGTCGCACAGGTCAAGAAATCCGGGTGCAGGGGCGTTGTGCGATGTACGGATGGCGTTACAGCCCATGGCTTTCAGTATTTGCAGCTGGCGCTCCATAGCCCTTACATTTACAGCCGTACCCAGTGCACCCTGGTCATGGTGCAGGCAAACGCCTTTTATTTTCATCGGCTCGCCGTTTAAAGTAAAGCCTTTATCGGCATCAAAGTTAAAATAACGGATCCCCGTGTAAATTGACTGGTCATCAAGTACTTTACCGTTTTGCAACACTTTTATTACTACTTTATACAGGTATGGCCTTGTTACCGACCAAAGCTTAGGTTTGCTTACTTCCAAAGTTTGATGAATAGCAATCGAAGTGTCTCCGGTATTTTTTACCGGGGATGTTTGGGAAACAACAACCTTACCTTCGGTATTGTAAATGGTAGTTTGCAGGCTTAATTTGTTGTTTGCCGATGGCTGATGTACACCGATCTCCAAAGCCACTTCGGCGACTTTATCATTTACTTTAGGTGTTGTTATAAAAGTTCCCCAGTTTGTAAGGTAGGTTTTAGCCGTTGTAGCCAGCCACACATTACGGTAAATCCCCGAGCCTGTATACCAGCGGGAATTAGGCTGATCGGAATTATCCACACGTACCGCGATCACATTTTTTTTGTTGCCAAAGTTGAGGTACGGCGTAATATCATACCTGAAAGAGATATATCCATTTGGGCGTTTGCCCAGGTAATGCCCGTTTACCCAAACCTCGCTGTTGTGGTAAACACCGTCAAAATCAATAAATATATTTTTGTTTTGGGCTGATAAAGGCAAGGTAAAACTTTTACGGTACCAGCCAATGCCTGCTGGTAAACCACCTTCGGCCTGTGTTGTAGGATTTTTCTGATCAAAACGGCCCTCTATGCTCCAGTCGTGCGGCAGATCCAGGCTGCGCCATTGTGCATCACCAAAGATTTTATTTTGGGCCCGCGGCTCATCGCCTAAAAAAAACTTCCAGCCGGTATTAAAACTTTCTGTTTTACGCGCGCTTTGGGCATTAGCCGTAGCGGCACAGATTAATAAAGTAGTGAGCAAAAAATAATGGTATCGCATAATTTGAGTTTATAGAACAGTTTTAACACCAACCTCCGTCATTGCGAGTGATCACCGGCCGTAGCCCGGAAAAAACAGTAATGACATCTTAAAAAAAAGAGCGTCATTGCGAGGAGGTACGACGAAGCAATCCCCAAAATACAGATCGGATTTGCACAGCTGCTCTGTAAATTGGGGATTGCTTCGTTCCTCGCAATGAYGGGTAAGAGGTTTATGTACAAAAAAATACATACTGACAATCAACAACTTATAATGACGAGCTATTTATAAAGCCTATCTACTTCATTTATTTCTTCTTTTTAACCGGTGGTGCAACAAAATTCAATTCGCTTTTGCCCAGATCTTTTGATGTAGCTACAGCTATACCACGCTGATCGGCTTTGTTTACCGCGCAATAGTAGTGGTATACCACACCCTTATATTTTACCACAAATGATTTGTGGGCAAACATATTATCATAAGGTTCGGATGATTCAATCAGCTTATCGCCAGTCCAATCAGTCCAGTGAACCAGATCGTACGAACAGGCAAAGCGGTTAAATACACCCGTTGTCCCGGTTTTCCAAAAGGCGCCGAAATAAAACATCACATACACATCGCCCATTTTTTGAATATACGGATCGCCGGTAATGCCATCGCCATGGTTCAGCACAGGATCTTTGCCAAAACGCTGCCAGTGCAGCATATCATCAGATACAGCCATACCAATGCGCTCGGCACCGCGTTTTTTGTTTAGGCTATCGCCGTTGGCATTGTAATACATTACAAATGGGTGCCCGGTAAGCTTTGCCTTATCCCATATCACGGTTTCTTTGTATTGGGTATGGTTATCCCACCAGCTTACATCTTTATCGATACTTGATAGTACGGGATGGCCTAACCGCTGCCATTCATGTGGTGTTGACGGATCCTTGCCGGTATAGGCAACGCTGATTGATAGCTGCCCTTTCTCGTACCCCCGGCTTTGCCCGCCGAAATACGACATCCAGTATTTATCCTGGTATTTTTGCAGCTGGTAACTGCCGCCCCACTTGTAATCCTGTAAAGCAATATAACCCGCCTTTTGGTTGCTGTCCCACTGCGTGGTATCAGAGAATGACAGGATGCGGCCGCGGGTTTTCCAATGCAGCAGGTCTTTGCTATCAGCCAGCCAGGTTTCGTAACCACGGCCGTTAAATATAAGGTAAGTCATGTACCAGTTGTTCCCTTTCCTGAAAACACTGGGACAATCCATCTTTTTTGAATTGCTATCGGGCGCCATCACCAGGCCATATTTATACGGGGTTTTTACCTGCTGGTAAATATCCTGCATTACCTTATTGGGCACAGTTTTGGTTTGTGCCGATAGTTTTATCGCCGGTAACAGGCAAATAAATAATACCAAGCGTTTTAATGTATGATTCATAATTTCTATAATTCTTAAAAGCTGTTTAAAACAGACCGTCATTGCGAGGTACGAAGCAATCCCCGACTTACAGAGCAGCCTGGCAAATCCGATCTGCATAGTTTGGGATTGCATCGTGCCTACCCATGACGCATTCGTTTTTCAAGGCGTAAAGGCCTGTCAGTCTGAGCCTGTCGAAGACTCGTGCGGAGAGGCCTTTGCCCACTATGCTTCGACAGGCTCAGCATGACAGCCCTCTTAGCAACGTCATTCCCCCTTCAGAGTCCTTGGATTTTACCACTCGCAATGACGTGGTTGGTATAAACCAAGCAATTGGCTCTGTATACTGGCAACGACTCACCCGGCTACGCTGCGCTGGCCGACCCTCTCTCCGGCTGCGCCGCAAAGAGGGTTGAAACAAAAATAAAAACGAACTTTTTGCCCCTCTATGCGACGCAGTCGGAGAGAGGGGCAGACGGGCGCAGCCTCGTCGGGGTGAGTCGTCGCCGCTATGCTGCGTACGTCATTCCTTTCCCCAAACTTCATAACTCAACATGCCTTCCTTACCTAACCACAAACAAATACCCCCCCGAACCCACCTTAACCAAAGCCTTACCGTTTTTGTATCCTATAAATTCCATGTCTTTTCTGTTCCTGATGTTTTGCCCGCCAGCTGTGATCATAGCCGTTTTAACTACCGGCAAATAAATGGTGGCCGTTGTATTAGCCGGAATGCTTACACTCAGCTCAAACTTACCTGCTTCCTTTTTCCAGCTGCTTGAAATGGTGCCGTAAGGCGACTGGTAGTTTGCCTTTGCCCAGGTTACATCGCCTACAACTTCGGGCCTGATCTCTATTTTGTTAAAGGCGATGGCATCATCTGCCGGGCGGATGCCTGCCAGTCCGCTGTAAAACCACTCCATTAAATGGCCCAGCATAAAATGGTTGTTTGATACCGATGGCAACGCTGCCCATGATTCTGTCAGCGCCGTTGCGCCGTGCGCTAACTGATACCCATAACCCGGCACATCAGCACGACTATTCATATCAAATATCACGTCCGACCGGCCTTCATCATCCAATACCCTCAGCAGGTAGCGGTAACCAATATCACCGGCGGTAAGACTGTTACCTCTACTGCGGATATCCTTTACAATATTGTTCACCACAGCGGTTTTATATTGCGGTTCAACCAAACCGGTATAAACAGATATGGCATTTGCCGCCTGGCTGCCGGTACCATATTGTTGGATTTCGGCATTAAAGAATTTTTTATTGTAAGATTGCTTTACCAGGGCGGCTAATTTATTGTAAGCCACAGCGTCTTCGCTTTTCCCCAGTAAGGTGGCAATTTTTACCGCGATACCCAGGTCATAATAATATAAGGCCGTGGCTGTGATGCCCTTTGGGGTTAACTGCGACACGCCAGGTGGTTTTGGCCCCAGGTCGTACCAATCGCCTAAGCCCTGGGTTAAAATATGATCGTCTGCTTTTTTACCCAGGTAAGTTAGGTAGCGTTTTATCATATCGTAATTTTGGGTCAGCACATCTTTATCGCCGTACCATTGATACACATACCAGGGCAGAATAACTGCATTGCTCCCCCATTCGGGCGAGTCGCGGAATGGCTCATCAAACTTTACATATTCAGGAGCTATCTCCGGAACCAAACCATCTTCAGTTTGCGAGATCCGCATATCGTTGATGCATTTACGCGCCAGCCCAACTATATCATAGTTATAATGCAGGGAACTTCCCACCAAATGAGCCTCTTCCAGCCAGCCCAGTTTTTCGCGGTGCGGGCAATCGGTAAACACGCTGGCCATATTGCTTTTCATGGCCCAGTCTATCAGCTTAAAGGTTTTATTAAACAGCTCATTTGAACAGGCAAAATCGCCAACCGTAGCAGCAGCGTTGCGTGTGTGCAGTCCTTTTATAGCGACAACAACCGGCTGTTGTTTGGCATTAGCCTCATGTTGCGGAACCGCACCTACCACCTGTAAATACCTGAACCCGTAATAGGTAAACTGCGGCTGCCAGGTTTCTGCACCATCACCTTTTAAAATGTAATTATAATAATGCGGCCCGCCCGATCCTTTTTGATTGGCACTGCCATCAGCATTAACCAACTCGGCCGGAATTATCTTTACCGTATCTCCTTTTTTTCCCCTAACCGTGATTTGTGGAATGCCCGAAAAGTTTTGTCCAAAGTCATAGATCCAGGCTCCCGTGCTTAATTGTGTTTTGTTTTGGGGGATAAACTCCTGCATTACTTTCAGCGGGTCGGCCGCCTGGGCGTTTAGCATCGGCGGGCCATGTACCTGTATAGCCTTACGCCAGGTATCATCATTAAAGGCATTGGTGTTCCATCCGGCCTGTTCCAGGTTGGCATTATAGTCCTCGCCGCCATAAATACTGCTGAAGGTTACCGGGCCGGGAGCTGTTTTCCAGGTGGTGTCGCTTACAAGGTTATCTATCTTCCCATCCTGGTATTCCATAACCAAACGGCAGATCATTTTGGGGCAGCCATATCCACCGGTAAGTTTACGGTAGCGTTTATCGCGGGGGATATAATAAAACCCGTTACCCAACATTACCCCGATGGTGTTTTTACCGGCTTTTAGCAGACCGGTAATATCAAATGGTACATACAGGGCCTGCTTGTCATATTTTGTCCAGCCAGGGTCAAGAAAATGGTCGCCAACTTTTCTACCGTTCAAACTCAGGTCGAAATGGCCCAGCCCGCAGATGTAAAGTGTAGCTCTTTTAAGCTGATTGCCCACATGGAATGGTTTACGCAGCAATGGCAGTACATCATTGGCCATCCCTAACTTTTTTGGCCCTTTACCGTGATAAAACGGAACAATAACTGAGGTATCGGGCAGTTTATCATAGGCTATCCAGTTGGCACCTTGCCAATCGGCATTAGTTAACAATCCCATTTGCCAGCGGGCAATACCACTCCAGGCCGATTGCTGTTGGTGGTTATCCCAAACCATTACTTTCCAATAATAAGTTTTGGCCGGTTGGAGTTGGCTGCCCTTGTAGGCCACCTGCAAAGATGCCGCCGAGGCCACTTTTTTTGAGTCCCAGATATTGCCTTTATCATTGTCCAGTGCCTGCGGATCATCGGACACCAATACCCGGTAAGCCGTTTGCATGGTGTTGGCTTTGCTGCTTTTCAACTGCCAGCTCAGTCCTGGTGATACCGACTCAACCCCTTGTGGATTTTGTTTGTAATCACATTGCAGACCTGCCACTTTTAGTTCCCGGGCAAATAATCCCAATGGTAATACCAGCAGCAAAAACAAAATGAACTTTTTTAGCATTTTTCTATATTTTTCTCAATTTTTCTACTGCATTTCTATCCCCAATATACATAAACCTGCACATTTTTCACCCGCAATTACCAGTTTATAATTACCCGCGTTAATACTCGTCCCCGTTGTAGTAGCCACCATTCCCGACTTGTTTTTGGCTACCGGTTTAAAGCTTAAATCTTCTTCTTTCATCACTGTTCCATCGGCAGCAAGCAACTTCATTTTTGCAGTAAAGGCCTTATCTGTTGAATTGTAATACTTTATGCGCAAAGCATACAAATCAGCCACACCGGGGGTAATGGTAAATGACGTACTCCCCCCTGCATCCTTTTCATAGCGGATCACTTTTTTACCGGCCAAAGTATCCCTGACTATGCCATCGCCCTGAATATCAGCGATATCAGCTTTGTAGCTTATGGTTTTACGCAGATCGGTTGCTGGTTCAAGTGTAGTTACCGGCAAAACAGCCACGGTGTACATGTATTTTCCTTTATTCGCACCTAATTGCACCATGCCATCCTTTTTAAATCTTTTGCGGTAGACCGGGAGCTTATGCCCGCCATCGGCATCATTTTCTATATACAAACCGGTAACTTCATAATCATTTAACCATGCTGGCCTTTGTGCCGGGGCGGTATCCATCGCCACAAATACATCTGCATCGGTAGCTACGAAAAATGACGCAAACTGCTTATTATCAGAAAGATCGGCACAAATCCAGTCAGCCCCAAAAAGTACAGGCGGCAGGTTACTGAAGCTGATACCGGCGTTCACATACTGCTTTTGGCCTACGTCCATCCAGCTTTGTAATTTCCAATCTCCGGCTGATTTTAAATGTGTTATTATGCCGCTGTTGTTTGGTGCCGCATGTACATTGCCATTTAAAGTGCTGATAGCAATTGCAGATATAAGGGCTTCACCTGCAGCTACATCTGGGAAGCTTATGCTTATTTTACCGCCTGTGATGTGAGCAGTGATTGTTTTCTTTAGTGCGCAAGCATAACCTGCTTCTTTCCAGATATCCAGGTTTTTGATCTTTGTTTTGCCGTTAACAGCTACATCAAATAAGCGCCAGCCTGTACAGTCCATTCCACCGCCTGTGCCATACCATGGTTCGGTAAAATATAATTCAACACGGTAATCGCCATCGCGTACCGGGAAGTTAAACTGCAATTTGCCCATCCCATACCTGAATGTTTGAAACAATGGGCTATCATTTGTTCTGCCAATATTATCAAACGTGCGTTGCTGGCTGGCAAAAAAGGCAGGCATATTCGGATAATCGTCCGTCCATGATAATGAGCCCGGCTGGTTTTTATTATGTTGATGTTTATCGGCCATCCATAAATTACCAAAACTGTCTTTATAATCGGGGCCTCCACAATTTAACCTGTATAGGTAATTGTAACCGGACGCAGGTTTGAGCAGCGCTGAATTTGCTGATCTATCCGAATTTAAATACGGAGCAGCTGGTAAATGATTGAGCACCACCTGGTCATGCGCAACGGATTTGCCATTTACGTACCCAACCGCGTATAAAACGTTATATTTTATATCCACATCATCCCACTGAAAATGAGTACCTACCCCACCTTTTTTCTTTTTACCCAGCGAAATATGCTGTACATCATTAAACAATTCTACCTCGTCGCAATTGGAGTAAACTGTAATACTATCTTTTTTACCCGCTGTTAACCAGCGGTCGGGCCATGTATGAGATACAATGTAAACCATTGGTTCTTTATCCTTTGGTGCATAATTAGCCCGGTACATATAAAACGCGTCGGTTGGCTGCCCCCAGGGTGTAAATAAGCCTTTATAGTTAACCGGCCCCACCCTGTCCAACTCCCGTTGGCCCTCGCCTCCTTGTGTGCGGCCCGGGTTTTCATGCGAATAGAGCAACCATTGAAAATGCCCTGCAACCTGGTCTTTCACAGAATCGGCCAGGCGCACTTTAGTCTCCATCAGTTGTGTCATTCGGTCCTCGCTAAGCGGACCGTTTTGGTTAAATGGGCCTTCAGTATGTAAACCAAGGCTTCGCCAGGCACCATATTCGCCCACGAGGATCTGTTTTTTGAGGTCCTCGCCGTAGTTTAAAGGGTTGCCGCCATAGGTGCCGGTCCAGTTTTGGGGCACATCCCAATCGGTGCCCTGGCCACCATTACAGGTGGTAACTTTGCGCTGTGATGATGTTGTAGGATCAAGCTTGCGGATGATTTCGCTACATTCACGGGCAAAATCGGCCGGCAGTTTGCTTTCATTCTGCAAGCCCCACAAAATAACTGAGGGGCTGTTACGACGCTCTTTGATCCAATCAACCAGCAATGCCTTATAAGCAACCTTGAATTCCGGTGTATCAAACCAGATATGCGCCGAATATTGYGGCCACCAAAGGATGCCCAGCTTATCCCAATATGTTTGATATGCCAGATTATGCGGTTGGTGCGCATCTCTGAAAGCATTAAAACCCGCAGCCTTTACCTGCATCACTCTTGCTTTAATTTCTTCACCGGTAAAAGCCTGGCTCCTGCCCATCAGGTGTTCATACTCAGCAATGCCATTGATAAACACCGGTTTGCCATTCAAATAAAAACGGTTATCGTCATTATTGCGACCAATTGGCCAGCTTATCCAGCGGATGCCATAGGGAGTGGTTGATTGATCCACAAGTTTGCCATTTTGCCAAACCTGGGTAATTAAATTATATAAATACGGATTTTGTAAAGACCATAAATGTACACCGGCTATATCTTTTAGTAATTGCTTTACCACAACAGTTTCGCCGGGTTTAACTTCATTTGAAGCGTTTACTTCTGCAACTACTTTTCCTGCAGCATCAACCAGTTTATTGCTTACACGGATAGAAGATGACTGCTTACTGTTATTTTTTACTTCTGTTTCGAGGTTAAGCGTGGCTGATTTTTCGGAGACGGTAGTATCATTCCAAATATGTACGCCAAAAGGCTCAATACGCACCGGATTGGTCACAATCAAATGCACCGGTCTGAAAACACCCATAGGCTGCGACCCTTCAGAAAAGCCCGGGTCATCCGAGCAGCCGCCACAAACCCAGGGCAGGTCTTTTATAAAAGCCGGATGATCTGCACGAACACAGAGCAGGTTTTTACTCCCTGTTTTTATCGCGTCAGTAACATCCAATGTAAACGAAGTACGCCCACCGGCATGATAACCCACCTGCATGCCATTTAGCCAAACAGTAGCATACGACCCCACACCCTCGAACCATAAAAAGTAGCGCTTATTTTGCTGCTTTGCAGGCAGAGCGAAGATTTTGCGGTACCAGGCATACCCATGCCTGTTGCCATGTTTTAAACGGCGGTAACCTTCATATTCATCCCAATTGTGCGGTACGTTTACAGTTTTCCAGTTTTGATCTTTAAAGCTGGCCTGTTCAAAGCCCGGATAAGCTTTTACGTTATTATCATGGGCTATGGTATACCAATTGGTGTTTAACAAAATCTCCTGCCTGGTGTTATTTTGCCCAAATACCGGAGTAATAAAAAAAGTAAACACCACGCATATAAAAAGCATTAAAACCAGCTGATGATTAAACCCGGAAAACTGCTTTTTAATATGACAATTGTTTACCTTCATCGTCTTCTATTATAGCTGTTTCAGATCAGCATTAAATTGGTACGACCGGCCTTTTTGCGTATTGATGCTGATGATTTTACCATGATAACGCAAGCGACAAACTCCACCGGCTTTTGATAGCACTTGTACCCCCAGCAGCTGCCCTTTTTGCCAGTTAAAGTTCAATTCAAAACCACCACGGGCGCAAATACCCTTTATACTTCCCTGCGCCAAAGCTGATGGCAAGGCTGGCAGCAGCTCAATATCATCTCCCTGGCTTTGCAGCAACATTTCTGATACGCCGGCCGCCCCGCCAAAGTTTCCATCAATCTGGAAAGGCGGATGCGCGTCGAACAGGTTATGGTAAACCCCGCCTTTTTCTTTACCAGAGCTCACGTCAGCAGGAGAAAGTAGCTTAGTGAACATCAAGTAGGCGTGATCGCCCTGCTTCATCCTGGCCCATATATTTACCTTCCAGGCAATACTCCAGCCTGTGCCTTCATCCCCCCTGTAAAGCATAGATTTTTCGGCTGCATGCATCAAATCCGGGTTTTTCCAGGTGATATCTGTACCGGGAAACACGCCCCACATGTGCGATACATGGCGATGGGTGTCGGCAGTATCGTCCTTATCTTCCATCCATTCCTGCAGTTGACCGTATTTGCCAATTTTGTTGGGCGCTATCTTGTCGTATTTTGCTTTTAGCGTATCGGCAAAATCCTTATCAATTCCTAAAAGGGTTGATGCTGCTATGCAATTTTTGAACAAATCGCGGATGATCTGGTGATCCATAGCAGGCCCCGCTACCAATCCGCCATGTTCAGGCGAATTGGAGGGAGTGCTGATAAGGTAACCGGTTTTAGGATCTTTCACTAAAAAGTGCACAAAAAATTCCGCCGCCCCCTTCATCTCCGGGTAAGCGCGGTTCTGTAAAAAATTTTTATCCTTAGTATATAAATAATGCTCCCATAATTGGTGACAAAGCCATGCGGCGCCGCTTACCCAAATACCATGATTTGATGCATTTACCGGAGCAGTGCCCCGCCACAGATCGGTATTATGGTGCAGCACCCAGCCCGATGCACCGTAATGTTCTTTTGCCGTTTGCTTACCTGTTTTAGCCAGGTCATCAACTATACTGAAAAACGGTTCGCTGCAGGCCGAAAGGTTTAATACCTCGGCAGGCCAATAGTTCATCTGTAAATTGATGTTGGTGGTAAATTTACTGCCCCATGGCGGCGTAAGCAGATCGTTCCACAGGCCCTGCAAATTAGCCGGACCATTTCCCGGGCGCGATGAAGATATCAACAAATACCTTCCATATTGCGTGTACAGTGTAATAAACGATGGGTCGGGCATATCCCTGAACTTCAGGATCCGCTCATCTGTAGGCAAATCAGCATTGATGCCTTTACCAAGGTCAATAGAGAATGTTTTGAAGATTTTTTGGTAGTCTGTTATATGATCTGCCTTTATAACCGGGTAGCTTTTATGGGCCATGCCTGCTATTTGCTTTCTGCAGATGGCTTCCGGGTTGCCGGATACATCATGATAATTTTTGAAATTTGTTGCCGCTGTTAAATAAAACGTAGCTTCATTGGCACCGATAACTTTAATATTGTTTGGCGTTACCAGCACTTTGCCGCCAACAGTCTGCAGATGCAGGTAACTTACCCCGCGTAATACCCCATCATGTACTTTTAATGATAACGCCAAGGTATGATCATCAACCTTGCGGGTAATAAATTTTTTATGCAGACTTTTCATCAGGGCTTTTACCGTAATGCTGCCAGGCTTATCGGCGGTTAAATGAATAGTTATTACCTGGCCGGGGGCGCTTGCCAGGTACTCGCGGGTGTAGTTTATTCCATCAGCCTTATAGGTAACGTGTGCCATGGCATTCGTGATATCAAGGTCGCGCTTGTATTCACTTATTGTTTGCTCAGGGAATTGCAGGTACAAATCGCCAAAAGGCTGGTAATCGGCATTATATCGTGGATAAGCTGGCGGATTATCATCTTGAATCCAGTATTTCCACTTTTTGGCAAGTTTTATGGGTATCGCGGCATTTTCGTTAGTTCCMTCCGGATAAATCATCATTTCTTTTGCAGCACTGGTAAATCCGCCTTTGTCATTAAAATTGATTACTTGTATAGCTAACTGATTAGTCCCGATAATTACATTTTTTGCCGGGATGATATATTTGCGATAGGCCGTTCCATTAGTTGTTCCAACCTGATCGCCATTCACATAGGTGAAATCAACATCCCGTATGCGACCAAGACTCAGCACGAGATTTTTTCCTTTCCATTCAACGGGTACTTCAAAAGCTGTCCTGAACCAAACCGCACCATTTAAACCCTCAAAGCCAGGTGTTGTTTCCCAACCTTGCAGAGTAGGCAGCGTAACTGTTTTCYAGGAATCGTCATGGTAAAGTTCATCCCGCGGAAGATAAAGAGAGTGCATCATTTTAACCCAGCGGGCAGAATCGGCAGTATACGTAATTTCATTGCTTTTCATTCCCATGAAATGTTTTTCGGCGAGTGCTTCGGCTTCGGATTGTTTGCCGTCAAACAAGAGCTGGCGAATAGGTTGCAGGTATTTTACGGCCCCTTGCCGCTCATAGGCGCGCGGACCGCCCGTCCATAACGTTTGTTCATTAAACTGGATCCTGTCTTCTGCCACTCCACCAAATATCATGGCGCCTAAGCGGCCGTTGCCAATGGGTAGGGCATCCGTCCATTTTTGTGCAGGCTGCCTGTACCAGAGTTTAAGGTCTGATTGGGCCCGGGCTAAATGAGTGGCAAGCACGAGCGTAATTGCAATAAATAAATATTTTAAGACCGGCAGTTTGGAGTTTTTCATAGCACTGTTTAGTTAAATAACCAGCGTAAATCTTTAATGTTACCGGTATTGCTCAATCCGGCATCGTAAACCGGGATATAGGCATCATCATTAACAATACCTAAAATTAAACAAGCGCCTTTACCCAGCGTAAGCGTGTTGGTGCCCGCCTTAAACGAATAGGTATGCACATTAACCGGCGGTAAACCTTCTACCTGTATGGCATTGGCAATCTTTATATCTGCCTGGCCGTAATCGTTGGCACTGGCATCTGTTTCCAGTTGTGGTTCCGGCAGGTATTTAGGGTCTTTCTCATTAAAAAAGCCCACCAGCACCTTAACAGGTTTGGCGTTGGTAAAACTTAATTCCGTTCCGTTTTTTTGCTGATCTGCCTTAATTAATTTTAAAGGGTGCAGGTTTACCAGCTCAGGGGCTGCATTTTTAACTACTACAGCAGTATCAGCAAATACCTGCTCACCGTTACTCAATTTGTAAAAGGCGGTACCCTTTGTTTTAATAACGGCCTGCGCGTTGGTCAGAATTATCTTATCAGCTTTTTTTGCTKCTACCTGCGGCGATTTCAACGAGTCGATGTTATGTTTAAAATTATCCAGTTCTTTTTGGTAAACGGGCAACAGCTCCACCCAGGTTTTCATTTTGGCATCATTGCCGCCAACCGGAATTTTACGCTGCTTAGTTTGCATGCTATTGGCATACAGGTAAGTATCTTTGGTAAGATTAACCAGCTGGTTAAAATAATCCAGGCTGGTTTGCAATTCAGGCAAGGCTTTTTCCAGGTCGGCAATGTTATCCGAATATTTATACCGAAGCACCCATAATGCTGCTTTTGCTTTATAAGCATAGCTGTTTGCTAAAGCATTATAGCAATAAATGTCATTTTTAAACCTGTTAAATTCAGTTTTATCTTTTTTTATCTGTGCCGATGCCCGATCAATAGCTTCAACGGCTTTACGGCCCTGCACTATTACACTATCAATTACTTTAACAGGCGTTTCGCCGATGTGGGGCTGGTGTTTCCATTCCTTTTCGGCATACTCACTCATCATTTCGCCAACCGGCCCTTCAGAGTTATAAAGTAATGTGAACAAACCATATTTTTCGGGATTAACCAGTTGGCTCATCAACATACCCAGGGTCATAGTTTGCCGGTTGCCATCGGTAATACCAAAGCGCCTGAGCAATTCCGGGGCTATCTCGCCCGATTGCTCGTACGCTGCTAAAATATCCTTGCCATGTGTTTCATTACAGCCATACTTGGCGGCCAGCTGCTTAGCCCAATAATTTATCTCGTCTCCCCTGCCGCGATGGCTATCCCAGGCATAGCGTGCCCATGCCTTGTACCAAATCCAATCGCGATCCAGTTGTAATAACCGTTGTCCACCTGTGTTATCGGCTGTATAAGGCCAGTCCCAGTAAGATGCCTGTGGGTATATGTGCAAGCCATTTGCCCTGTAAACATTGTGCATTGCCAGCACGCATTTTTGTATAAAATCCGGCGAACCATAGCGAAAAGGTTCCAGGTTGGCCATGATGTGCACATTCTCTATCTGCACGGTACCAATGCGGCTTAGTGTACGGTGCAAATCGGCCCATGGGCCATGCGGCTCGTAGGTGGTAAGCGCCTCGCCATTATACTTAGCCATGGTATACAGGTTTTTATATAATGGCTTGGCGTATTTCATCACCGATGGCGCATCGCTATCATGTGCACGCAATACAATGGGCGGTTCATCAGTGCGGCCCAATGCTTTCAAGCCATCCTGTACGCCGGGAATAATTGTTTTGGTGAACCAGTCTATATCATCCTGCCCTACCCCTTCCATCGCTTCGCCAAGGGTGATTAACAAACCTACATTCGGGTATTTTTGTACGAATGCCGCTATTGATTTACGGGTATAATCGGCAATTACGGGTACTATATGGCGGTCCCTGTCCTGTGTTTTGAGGTTATTTTTTTCGGCAAAGGGTTTAGATACGATGATGTTATAAAAACCCTGGATCAGCCAGATGCCGCGTTTATCGGCCTCGCTTGCCAGGAAACGATAGATCTCCTCATTCTTTTTAAAGGTGGCGTCATCCACCTCAACAGCATAAGGATATTCCTTTACTTTAACCAAAGATGCAAAGGGATGACCATTCCACAGGTATAAAGAGTTCATCCTGTTTTCGGCCAAAGAATCCAGGTACCGCAGCCAAAGTGCTTTATCATAAAACCAGGGAAAATTTTCGGGCGTATAAGGATATTCATAAGTACCGCGACCGGGCAATAATGCAGGTTTTTGAACACCAACACAAGCGCCGCGCAATACCATTTCGGGCTGATCGGTTATTGCCAATTTAAGGGGTAAACCATGGGCGCTTTTTATCCTGCCAGCCAGCTCCAGGCAACCATATAAAGTACCGGAATTATCCGCGCCGGCTATGATAGCCGTATTATTGGTGCTATTAATTATAAATCCTTCTTTGCCAGGGAATTTCAGAATATCAGCATGTTGCTTTATCAATGCTCTTTTAATAACAGGATCCTGTAAAAGACCAACAAAAATGGCGTTACCGGCCACCGCTTTAGTATTTTGCTGTGTGGTAACTATATAACCGGCCTGTTGCAAGGCTGACTTTAGTTTTTGAGCGCCATAATCTAATCGTTCGTGATGTTTTGGGGGCAGCACGATGGTCATTTTTTTGCCGGGGTCCAGGGCCTTCAATGAGGAATGAAAACAGCTGAATATCAGTATCAGAAGCGCGAGGTAGCTATGGGTTATTCTCATTTTCATGTTTTTACATCATTTGCTACAAAGCCATTTCAGGGGGACAGACTTGGTATAGCAGGTTATGTTAAGATGGTATTAAGGTTGAACTTAATTGGTTGTATAACATTCAAAAGTATCAGTATAGCATGGTAGTTTCATCTGATATTTTTCCCAGCTACTGTACGATATTACCATCATTGGAATTTTTACAATCCAGAAAAGAGAGAATGTATGCTACAAATTAAACTGGCATCCTTACCAATACACGCTTAAGCTGTGTGCCATGCATAATTATTTTGCCATCGGCATAAATTATAAAACCTTTGCCTTTATGGTATTTGGTGCCGGTTTTATCCCATAGGATACTGATATGATGACCATGGTAAAGCACATTATCCAATGCAAACCATTTCCATTGCTTTTTAGGGATAAGGGGAAAAATCTCCAGCATATTATCGGCGCGGGGCTTTAAGCCAACCAGATCATTGATCACCAGGTCGCAAAAACCCGAGTGGTTATAATAGCTGCTGCGCGGGTTATCGCCCTTAAGCCAATAGCCGGTTTTTTCGTCCTGGTACTCACCAAGATACGGCACTCCCCGCTTTATGTGTGATAAGGCATATTTATGCAGTTCATTATAGAAAACAGCCGGGGTCATGCTGCCTTTGTTTTGATAATTGGTAAGCAAATTTGCCAATCCTTTTAGGGTTTGGGTAGTAGCAAATGGCCAAACTGCCCCGTCCCACTCACAGCCATGCCCGGTGCCATGTGTGCGGAACAGCGGATGGCGTCTTTCGGCCGTGGTGATACCCCATGGTGCATTAAAACCTTTATCATCAGTTAACTGATCCCATTGTTTGGCAAAAGTGGCTTTATCATTGGGCAGCTTAAAATACCAGGGGATAAATCCCAACTCCTCACGGGCGCCGGCAAAACTCCCATCGGGTCTGCGTGCCTCAAAAAATGAAGCAGAATCGTTCCATAAACTATCCTGTACCAGTTTTTTAAGTTCGATAGCTTTTTGGCTGTACTTATTCTTCAACGAATCGATGCCAAGCAGTGATGCCATTTTTGATAGCGCCACAGCGTTACCATACATATAACTGTTAATGGTAGGTCTCTTATTCTTTACTTTTCGTGAGCCGCTAATGGATTCTTCCATGGCATCCCTTACATCAAACTGCCAGAACAGTTTTGAGGGCAGTTGCTTTTCGGTTTCCCATTGGCTGTAATCAGCATTTAGGGCAGGTATTACCTGCGCTACAAAATTTTTATTGAGGTTAACCAGGTAATAGTTATAAACGGCATCATCAATCCAGCTGCTGAAGGCGTGCAAATGAGGCTTCTTTTGTTTTGGGTCAACATAGAGCCAGAATTTGATGTAGTCGTTTATATACTGAGGATCATGCAGCCAGCGGCCCTCGTAAACCTGGTGGCCAAGCGCACTGCTCGAACTGTTGTAAACGCCCGTAAAACTTACCGGTGTTATAAATTCTGTAAAAATAAAGCCATCCGGTGTTTGTTTCAGGTGTTTACGGAACGTCCACCAGCGGTAATAATATATTTTTTGGATAGCCGAATCGGGGCATTCAAACAGTGGTATGTTTTTGGCCATCCAATCATAAGCACCATCATTGATTACATAATTCTTTACCGTTTCGGTATCTATCGCATTAAAGTAGTTTACATAGGTTTTTAGCTTATCAAAGCTTAGCAGTGGCTTTTGTTGCGCGGAAACACCACCTGACGCAAAAACAAGCACAGTTGTTAAAAAACGGAATATGATAGTTCTACTGGTCATATTTATACTTCAACCATAGCTTTAATTACCCCATTGGCAGGGTTTAGCCAGCTTTCAAACTGATTTTTCACTTCATCAAATGTTACCCTGTGGGTAATATAAGTTTGGGGATTAACCAACCCGTTTTTCATGGATAAGATCACATGCTCAAAATCCTGGCGGGTAGCATTGCGGCTGCTCATCAGGGTGGCTTCGCGTTTATGAAACTCCGGGTGACTGACAACAATATCACCCCGTTGCAAACCTACCAGCACATACCTTGCGCCGTGTGCCATGTATTGAAAAGCGCCATTTATAGCGTTTTGATTACCGGTTGCATCAATTACTACGGTAGGCATATCGCCATTGGTAATTTCTTTTAACCGCTCCAGGGTATCCTCGTCCTTTACGTTAATAGTGTGAACAATCTTCAGGTTATCCCTGCAAAAAGCCAAACGTTGCGCGTTCACATCAGCAGCTATAACTATTCCACCGGCTATGCGTGCAAATTCCATAATACCCAAACCAATTGGTCCTGCGCCAATAACCAGTACAAATTCTCCTGGCTGTACACCCGCCCGCCTTACGCCATGCGCACCTATGGCCAATGGTTCAACCAATGCCAGTTCATCAAAACTAAGTCCCTCGCCGTGCACCAGTAAATGTGAGGGCACCTGCAGGTATTCGGCCATGCCGCCATCCGTGTGCACCCCGCAAACCTGTATGTTAACACAGCAATTGGGCTTAGCCGATCTGCAGGCAATACAGTGGCCGCAATTAAAATATGGTATAAATGTTACAGCCTCTCCTTTTTCAAACCCATCCGCATCGCCGGCATCAAGCAGCTCGGCTGCCAGTTCATGCCCCAATATGCGGGGATAGCTAAAAAATGGCTGTGTGCCCTCAAACGCGTGCAGATCCGTCCCGCAAATGCCAATACGTTTTATCTTGAGCAGGGCATAGCCGGGTTTAAGCGCCGGAACATCAGCGGTGCCATACTCCAGTTGGCCGGGGGTAATACAGGTAAGTACCTTCATTATGTTATTTTAGATAAGAATCAAGATGTTAGAGTCAAGAATCAAGAGAAAGCAACAGTAAGGTAAAGGCTTGGAAAACTTTTATGTTTTGACGCTTTTTGGGCTGTCTTGATTCTTGGTTCTTGATTCTTAATATTGTTAATAATCGTAAATACCTATAAGGATACGCCTCTTTTCCACGGGATAAAATCATCCTGGCCATGCCTTACAGCGCTTACTTCAATTTCGCCGCCGGCTACTTTAATTACGTAGTCCAGGATCCTTTCGCCTGCCTGTTCAATTGTTTCATCGCCTTCTACTATGGTACCTGTATTAATGTCGATGATATCGCTCATCCGGTTAAACAAAGTAGTGTTTGTGGCAATTTTAACAACCGGGGCTATCGGGTTGCCGGTTGGCGTACCCAGGCCGGTTGTAAATAAAACTATATTAGCTCCCGAACCAACCTCGGCCGTGGTTGATTCCACATCATTGCCAGGTGTACACAGCAAATTCAAACCTGGTTTGGTAACTTTTTCAGGATAATCAAGCACATCGGCCACCGGTGATGTGCCGCCCTTTTTTGCAGCCCCGGCAGATTTGATGGCATCGGTTATTAAACCATCTTTTATATTGCCGGGCGACGGGTTCATATAAAAACCAGAGCCTGCTTCCTCGGCGCGCTGGCTATAGCTACTTACCAGACTGGCAAAACGCTCGGCTTTATTTTTATCCAAACAACGGTCAATCAGGTTCTGTTCAACACCGCACAGTTCCGGAAACTCCGCCAATATAACCGAACCGCCAAGCGCCACCAGCAGATCGGACGTGTAACCGATAGCGGGGTTTGCCGAGATCCCCGAAAAACCATCAGAGCCTCCGCATTCCAGCCCTATAACAAGCTTACTTAATGGTGCCGGCTTACGAACGTACGTATTGGCCTGCATTAAGCCAGCCAGGGTTTGCCTTATGGCCAGTTCCATCAGGTCGGCTTCTTTCCCGGTTTTTTGCTGATCCAATATGTATAAAGGCTTATTGAAATTGGGTGAGCGCTTATTAATCTCTTCCTGCAGGATCCGTACCTCGGCATTCTGGCATCCCAGGCTTAATACCGTGGCGCCTGCTACATTAGGATGAGTAATATAACCTGCCAGTAAGCCGCATAAGGTAGTTGAGTCCTGGCGTGTCCCCCCACAACCGCCGGTATGCGATAAAAATTTAATACCGTCAACATTAGGAAATATTTTATTACCGGTTACCTGAGCTGTATCGCCATCAATTTCGGTATACAATACTTCATTGATCTCTCCGCCGGCTTTAATCATGCCTATCAGTTGCTGCGCTTTTATTTCATAAGTTTTTTTACGCCCGTAGCCCAAAGGCTTTACCAGCGCTTCCTGTAATACCTCAATATTGCGGTTCTCACAAAATACCATCGGAACCACCAGCCAGTAATTGGCTGTACCCACGCTACCATCCTCCCGGTGATAGCCGTTAAATGTCTGGCTTTGCCATTTACTTACATCGGGTTTATGCCAGTCGGTATGGCTGCTGCCGGTTAAAAAGCTGTTGGCTGCATGTACCACATTGCTGGTAGATAACAAACCACCAACCGGGATAGGGCTTTGCGCTTTGCCTACTAAAACCCCGTACATAATGATCTCACCACCTTGGGGAATATCGGCAATGGCAAACTTATGCTTGGCGGGTATAAATTCAAGCACTTTATAACTATTCCCCTTATATTCAACCTCTTCACCTGGCTGTAAATCGGCAAGTGCCACCAGTACATTATCGGCAGGATGTACTTTTATAATTCGTTGTTTCATCGTTTTAATTTTTTAATAGTGCAGCAATCTGTTTATCCTTTATTCACCTGGTTAAATTGCTCAATCACAGCTGCAGTAAAACCTGGTAAAATGTCCAGGTCGGCATCCCACAAGTCTTTATTTTTTAATATGTTTTGAATTACAGCATCGCTATCCGGGTTTTCCCAAACCTTTGCAAAATATGCAGCCTGGCTATCTGTAACTTTATATTCCCCGTTGTTGACGGTACCGGTATATTGCCCCTCATCCCCTGCTTTAACGCGCATAAAACGGATAAAGGCAGCAAAGCCCATTGCCATGCATGCAGGTACTGTATTGTTTAATTTATAATAGTTTAATAATAACGGAATAACACGCATTTTGATTTTGGTAGCGTATTGCACCGAGATACTTAACCACTCATGCCTGATATACGGATTGCGAAACCTATCCAGCACCTTGTTTGCAAAATCAGCAGCTACAACATCGTCAATTTTATACGGTATGGCAGGCCTGATCTCTTCAAACACCAGCTGCGTAATAAACTTTGTAAACTGCTCATCATCCATTGCCTCTTTAACCGTTTTAAACCCCGATAAATAGGCAAAAGCGCAGCACAATGTATGTGTACCGTTTAACAACCTTAACTTTAATTCCCTGAATAATTCAATATCAGGTGTTATTACCACACCCTCATCCGCCTGTGCAAATGATAATACGTCCCTTATTTTATCGTCTCCCTCAATAGCCCATAAACTATAGGTCTCGGCCATAATTGAAAGGTTATCCGTATAGCCATTCCTGGTATCTAATTCCTCATTCGATGCAGAATCCGGGCGACCAGGTACAATCCTGTCTACTAATGAATTACAGAAACTATTGCTATTTTCCAGCCAATCCATAAAGGCAGGCTCCAGCTTATTTAAATGAGCCAACTCCAATACAATGGCTTCCAGTTTTTTACCGTTATCAACAATAAGTTCGGTTGGGATAATTACCAGGCCGCTATCCGCACTGCCGTTAAAGGCCATGTAACGTTCATATAAAACAGCTAATAATTTGCCGGGGAATGAAGCCGGCGGGTGTTTACGCACATCTTCCTTTACCAACTTAATACCCACTTCGGTGGTGTTAGATATAATCACCTTCAACTTTGGGTTCCTGGCAACCTCCAAAATATCATCCCAGGCATTTGCGGCAGAAAGCACCCTGCTTATTGCCGAAGAAATTAACTGCTCGCTCACCTCCTTGCCATTTACAATCCCTTTTGAATAAATGGTATATAAATTATCCTGCTTATCAAAATCATCAACCGTACCGGTATCTGTTGATTTTATAACAACTACCCTGCCGTTAAAAATTCCGCTACGGTTGGCCTTGTCAATAAAATAATCGGGAAGGCCCCTTAAAAGCACTCCCGTGCCAAATTGCAATACCTTTTCGGGCAGCTCAAATAGTTGTTCACCAGGCAATTCGGTTCCTGCAACGTTTATTCTTTTAAGGTTATACTTTGATAAGATCATGTTTTGTTTGATTGGGGTATTTATAATTATTTATGTTTTGATAAAATCTGATCGGCCACCCAGCGTACCAGGTCGTTAGCGGCATTAATGTTTTCAAATTGCGGAGGCAGCTTCCGGCCATCTACATATTCGTTGTAAAACCAGGGGTCACCTACGGCAAACACGGCTCCTTTGCCATATTTAGCGGTGGCAACTATTACGTCATTTTTATTAATAAGTCGGGCTATAGCCGGGGCACTAAAGTTTAATGTGCTAAGCTCCTTAATGTATACCTTTTTGGCTGTTTTAAATATCTTATTATCGGCAGGTATGTTTATTGCCCCCTGTTCAAACTCGCGACCGGCTACATGGTTAATGCTGTTTTTATTAAAGCTGATACCAAACTTTGCCATCAGCTTGTTAAGATGGGTAAACTCTGCGTTACCCGTATCATTATTTAGTACCAGCAAAACACCGCCCTTTTTAACCCAATCGCTTATGGCTTTAATGTGCGGTTCAAGTATATATTTTGCCTGTGGATTTTCCTTGGGGATATCGGGGTCAACAATGATATAAAC
>NZ_JBFUKF010000038.1:0-24048 GCF_056400985.1 Mucilaginibacter sp. P4_G9
GGTGGTATATACGGCGGTAATGAAGGCACCAAGCAAGRCAATAAACCATAGCAAGGGGCTTCCCCCTTCGCTGGCCCATGCATACCATAGTATCTGATCTTTACTGTAAAATCCGGCGCTTATTAATGGCAATGCTGCCAATGAGGCGGAACCTGCCAGGAAGGTCCAGAAAATAACCGGAAGCTTATTTTTAAGTCCGCCCATTTTAAACATATTGTGCTCGTGGTGCAAAGCTTCTATTACGGCGCCCGCGGCCAGGAATAAAAGGGCTTTAAAAAAAGCATGGATCATGAAATGGAAAATGGCAGCTGTCCATGCCCCTACACCTAATGCCAGGAACATATACCCTATCTGGCTGATAGTAGAATAAGCCAGTACCCGCTTTATATCATATTGCGTGAGCGCGCTGAAACCAGCGATAAATAAGGTTGCGGCTCCAATCACGGCAACTACCATTTGCGCAATTGGCGACAATTGAAAAATAACATGCATCCTGGCGATAAGATAAACACCTGCTGTCACCATAGTAGCGGCATGGATCAGCGCGCTTACAGGCGATGGCCCTGCCATTGCGTCGGGCAGCCAGGTTTGCAATGGCAACTGTGCCGATTTTCCTACACCGCCGGCAAGTAACAACAGAGCTGTGAGGGTAGCTATTGAAGCTCCCTGCTGCCATAAAACCGGGGCTTTAGCCAACACATCGGGAATAGCCAATGTACCAAACTGGTAAAAAATCACAAAAAGCCCAATGGCCATGGCCGTATCGCCAATCCGGGTGATGATAAAAGCTTTGCGGGCCGCATATCCGTTCACCTCATTTTCATACCAAAAACCAATCAGTAAGTAACTGCATAAGCCCACGCCTTCCCAACCCAAATACAGCAGTAATAAATTATCGGCCAGCACTAACAGGAGCATGGAGAACACAAACAAGTTCATACAGGCAAAAAAGCGTGAATAATCTTTGTCGCCAGCCATAAAACCTGCTGAATAGATATGTATCAGGGCACCGATAAACGTTATCACAAAAACAAAAACGAGTGATAGCGCATCCAAAAAAAGCGTAATCTTAGGATTAAAACCCGCTACCTGCATCCACGTCCATAAGGTTTGAGAATAGTTACCGGTTGCAGGGGGATGGGATAAAAAACTGATGCCGATTATTAGCACTATGATAGCCGAAATGCTTACGCTCCCTGCACCAATTATTGCAACCCAAACACGGGATACATGTTTACCTGCCAATGCCAGTATCAAAAAACCGGCAAGGGGTAAAACAGGTACAAGCCATAGCAGGTTATTCATATTATTTTTATTTAAAAGTGTTTTTCCACGCCCAAACCATTTCCATTTTTTAAATTATCCTTTCATTTCTTTCAATTTGTCAATATCCAGCGATTTATGCTGATGATAGATCTGCAGGATGAGCGCCAGCCCAATCGAGACCTCCGCTGCTGCCATAGCCAGTATAAAAATGAACATCACCTGCCCATCCGGCTGTGCCCAGCGTGAGCCTGCCGCTACAAAGGCTAAACCAGCGGCATTCAGCATTACTTCTACCGATAGCAGCATAAAAATGATATTCTTTCGGATGATGACCCCGGCAATACCCAACACGAAAAGTAAACCGGCCAGCAACATCACCATTTCTGTAGATATAGATGATTTCATGATGGATCCTCCTCTTTTAAAAACCGGTGCAGAATCATTTTTTTATGCTGCCCAATATGTGCCGCCCCCACCACGCCTGCCATTAATAACATGGCCGCCAGCTCCACACCAATGAGGTATGGCCTGAATAATGAAACAGCAACAACTTTTGGATCAACAGTTTGCAGATTGTATGGAGCAGCATGGGCTGTTGTGATCAGGTAAAATAATTCAACAAAAAGAATGGCAGATAAAATTGCCGGACCAATCCAAACCCGGGGTTTAAGCCATTCTTTTTCCTGTTTCGCTGTATCCTTGCCCAGGTTTAAAAGCATGATCACAAAAATAAACAGCACCATAATTGCCCCGGCATAAATGATGATTTCAAGCAATGCAGCAAACGGCGCACCCAACAAAAAAAGATTACCGACATAGATAACAACGAAATGATAAGGTACAGCAGCGCATGTACCGGGTTATGCCTGGTGATGACCATGATTGTAGAAACCACAGTAACAAAAGCGGTTATGTAAAAAACGATATCCATTTTTAAGGTAATAAACTGTGTATATCAACGGGTGGGTCCTCATTGTCACCTTCTCCTTTTCCTTTTATACCGGCAGCCAGTCCTGCTACTTTATAATAATTATAACCCGGGTATTTCCCTTCGCTATCTATCAATAAATCCTCTTTCTCATAAACCAGGTTCTGCCGGTTGTATTCGGCCATCTCAAAATCAGGAATCAGCTGTATGGCGTATGTGGGGYAAGCCTCTTCACAATAGCCGCAAAAAATACATCTTGAAAAATTGATGCGAAAAAATTCCGGATATCTTCTGCCATTCTCATCTTCAGTTGCCTGTAGTGAAATGCAATCCACCGGGCAGGCGGCAGCGCATAAATAACAGCCCACACAACGCTCACCCATATCCGGATCGCGGGTTAATACAATTCGTCCCCGCCAGCGCGGGTGCAGTACCACCTTTTCTTCAGGATACTGTATGGTTTCTCTTTTTCTGAACATGTGCAGAAAGGTGAGCCCTATAGTTCTTAATATACTGATCATCGTTTCTATTTTTTACATTATCACTGATAAAAGGGTGAGTTTTAATCGCTCGCGTTCCGCCCTTAGTTAATCGCGATATACATTATGGTATAAATCATTTATTCACCATCAATACAATCCCTCCTGTTATTAATAAGTTTAATAAAGCAATGGGTAATAATATCTTCCAACCGTATTCCATCAGCTGATCGTACCTCGGTCTCGGAAGCGAAGCCCTTAGTAAGATGAAAAACAGGATAAAAACAAAAGTTTTAAGTGTAAACCAAATCAATGGAGGCAAAAATGACGGCCCTAACCATCCGCCAAAAAACAGTGTTACCACCATGGCCGAAATGAGGGTAATACCCAGGTATTCGCCAATAAAGAACATCCCGAATTTCATTCCCGAATATTCTGAGTGAAAGCCGGCAACAAGCTCGCTTTCTGCCTCGGGGATATCAAATGGAAGCCGGTGAGTTTCGGCAATCCCTGCAATCATGAAAATAACAAATGCCACTGGTTGAGTAACAATATACCAGCATCCTTTTTGGGCAAGTACAATATCTGTAAGCCTGAACGAGCCTGAAAGCATTACCACGCCCATGAGTGAGAGCCCCATAAACACTTCATAACTGATCATTTGCGAGGCTCCGCGTAATGCCCCGAGCAGCGAATACTTGTTATTGGAGGCCCAGCCACCCAACACTATGCTGTAAACGCCCAGGGATGACATGGCCAAAAAGAAAAGCAAGCCAATATTCAGGTCGGCAATGAGCATGCCCGGCGCAAAAGGAATGATCACAAAACTAAAGAGTACGGTAGCACCAATAATAGTTGGCGCAATTACAAAAATTGTTTTATCTGCAAACGGAGGGATCCAGTCTTCTTTAAAAAACAGTTTAATGGTATCGGCAACCACGATGAGCAAACCAAAGGGACCAGCGCGATTTGGGCCATACCGATCCTGCCAAAGGGCCAGCATTCGCCTTTCCAGCCAAATCAGCCAGGCAGCAATTGTGGTTAACGTGAATAACACAATTACAATCATCAGGGTATATTGAATTATTGTACTCATATCACAGCTTTCGTTAAAATTGCTTTAGTCTGCCATGCAATTCCGCTCAGCCCGGGAATATTGAAAGGCAAGCCTGCCAGGCCATCAGGTAGTTCTTCTATTATTTTTGCGGGCAACTCATAATGCTCGTCTTTGATCTGTACCTGTATGATATCACTTTCGCTGATACTTAAATTTGCTGCATCGTGTTTGTTTATGGCGATATAAGGCCGGGGAGAACGTTCTGCAATACCCGCAGTATAAATACTGAGTTCTTCGGAGCCAAAGATGTGCGACAGGGGTACCAGCAGCCATTCGCCGGGCGAAGGTTTAAAAGCCGGGGGGATATTATTCAGAAATGAATTTTCGGCAACAGGATTTTCATGGAACAACCTTTGGCCCGGAGTTCCACCGTTCAAGGGCCCTCCAACCTCTGCCTGGTATTTGTTAATGGATTGTACCGAATTCCAGCCTGGTGCCCAGTAAAATGGAATTAAAGGAGCTGGTGGCATTCCTTTATAGCCCTCCATGGTAAATGATAAAGCTGAATCGGGATCTTCGGGCGGTTTGGGTTCACTTACGTTTATGTTGGCCAGCATAGCGGTGCGACCACTGTAACGATGCGGTTCGCGAGGGATTTTCTGCCCGGAAATGCGGAAGTCGGCGGGCGGAGCTACCGTTTCTGCCCCTTTAAATTGAGGCATTAAGCCAGCCATTGGGGCCATCAAATCACCTGGTTCGGTTAAATCTTTTAGCCCCACCCCGTTTTTAAATTGCCTGAACTCGTCCAGCCACCTCCAGCTTTCGCGGAAATTTTCATTTTTGGGCATAAATACCTGGAAGAAGCATTGCGCCCTTCCTTCGTTATTAACCATGGTTCCATCGGCTTCGGCAAAGGTGCCAACGGGTATCAATACATTGGCCCGGTTAGTTGTGTCATTATGCAAATGATCAAGCACAATAACTTGTTTGCAATGGTCAAAAAGATTATCAATATCCTTTTTCGCGCCTCTTCGGTACAAATCATTTTCTACAACAATTACGGTATCAGCCCCGCCTTTTTCCAAAACTTCGGCGGCCTGTGTTAATGATGGTGCCTGCATCATAGCCAGGCCCATTGAGTTACATTCGGGAACCACAAAGCACAAGCTGGCTTTTTCATCTTTAGTGCCCAGGGCAAATGCTATGTTAGCAGCGGCTTTAATAATAGCTTCACTACCCAGGCCTGTTCCGCAAACTATCAATGGCTTTTTGGCTTTTTTCAGGGTATCTGCAATGTGCCGGGCGAGGTTTAATGTATCATCATCCATATCCCCAGGCGCGGGAGCCGTAATATCCAGGCAATTTGCAATGGCATAACCCAAACGGGCAATATCATCAGGCGAGATATGCAGGCTATCGGATGCGATCTCGTCCAGCCTGGTTTGAGTGGGATATGCTATAAAAAGCGCACCTTTGTCTTGCTGGGCAAACTCACGTAATGCGGCATCGTGCCAGGAAGGTATGTTTATTTGCTGCGCATTTTCAAAAGGTTTTTTACTTACGGCCTGCCGCAACGCCAGTGCCAATAGCGGTGCAGCATTAGTCAAATCTTCTCCTAATATCAAAGTAGCATCGGCAGCTTCAGTTTCTTTTAAAGTGGGCGTATGAATATGCCCCGAGTTTATTACACGGAGGATTGTGCTCATCAGCTGAGCTTCGGCTTCAGAAATACCCTGGTAAAAGTTTTCTTTTCCTACCAGTTGCATCAGGGCGAAATTTGTTTCCAATGATGCCCGTGGGGAGCCAATGCCTATTACCTTGTTGTTTGATAAAACTTCTTTTAAATGGCTGTATAAAGTTTGCTTATCTACAGCATCGGGAATTTTGCCGCGTAATAAAGGTTGCTGAACGCGGTTAATGCTGTTTACAAATTCGTACCCAAACCGCCCCCGGTCACAAATAAAATAACCGTTTACCTCGCCATTAAAGCGGTTTGTTATTTGCCGCAGTTCACCATATCGCTCCCCGGCAATAATATTACAGCCCAGGCTGCAATGCTGGCAAATAGAGGGGGCCATGGTCATATCCCATTTCCGGGTATAATGTTCTTTAAGGGTCTTGTCGGTAAAAACGCCGGTAGGGCAAACTTCTGCCAGGTTGCCGCTAAACTCGTTTTCGAGGATGCCATCCTGCGCCCTTCCAAAATAAACATGATCGTGAGCTGCAAATACATCCAGGTCTTTTCCGCCTGCGTAATCTTTATAAAACCTAACGCAACGGTAACATTGTATGCAGCGGTTCATTTCATGGTTGACAAAGGGACCCAGGTACTGATTTGTATAAGTACGCTTTTTGTATTGAAACCTACGGTAGGTGTGCCCTGTCATCACGGTCATATCCTGTAAATGGCATGAACCTCCTTCGTCACAAACAGCACAATCATGCGGATGATTGGTCATGAGCCATTCTATAACCTGTGATCGAAAAGCTTTGGCCGCGGGGTCGTTAACAGACAAATACATATTGTCTTTCACCGCTTCCATACATGACATTACTAAGCGGCCATTGGTGTCCTGCTCGTCCTTAAAAAGCTTAACGGCGCACTGGCGGCAGGCTCCTACCGACCCCATAGCAGGATGCCAGCAAAAATAAGGCAGGTTAAAACCAAGCGTAAGACAGATTTCAAGCAAATTTTTGCCCGGTTTTACATCATAAACTTTACCATCTATATAAATTGCTGCCATTGTGTTTTACCTCCACGGACATCTTTTTTCGTTTATATGCTTTTCAAAATCTTCGCTAAAATATTTCAGGGCGCTTTGCAGCGGCTCCATTGCTCCAGGCGCCAGGGCGCAAAATGTGTTACCCGGCCCTAAGTATTTGGTATGCATCTTTAATAATTCCAAGTCTTCCGGCCTGCCTTCTCCATTTTCAATGGAAAGCAAAATCTTTTCAGTCCAGGGCAATCCTTCCCTGCAAGGGGTACACCAACCGCAGGACTCCTGCGCAAAAAAGTGCTCCAGGTTATGCACAAAACCAACCGGACAGGTATGGTCGTCCAGAATAATCATTGTGCCTGTCCCCAGGCGACTGCCGACTGCGGCTACCGATTTGTAATCCATTTTAATATCAAAATGCTCTGTCACCAGGAAATCGGTTGAAGCCCCGCCCGGAAGCGCACCCCTGAACTTGAAGCCATTTTGCATTCCACCGGCATGGTCTTCAATAAGTTGTCGCATGGTAGTCCCCATTGGCAATTCCCATAAACCCGGCTTATTTACTTTGCCGCTAACGCCATATAATTTGGTTCCGCCATCTGCTCCGGGACTCAGGCTTTTAAACCAATCGGCCCCATTATTAACGATGTGCGGAATATTGCAAAGGGTTTCTACATTATTAACAATGGTGGGCTTGCCAAATAAACCGCTTACCTGCGGAAAAGGAGGCTTGGTACGGGGAGTGGCCCGCTTCCCTTCCAGGGCATTCAACAGGGCGGTTTCTTCTCCGCACATGTACCTGCCAACACCGGTATGCAAATGCATTTCGAGATTAAAACCTGTGCCCAAAATATTTTTTCCGAGGTATCCCGCTGCATAAGCTTCGTCGATAGCCTGCCTGATAAGCCGGGCAGCTTTTTTATATGCCCAACGCAAAAACACGTATGATATATTAGCTTGTATGGCATACGCCGATACAATCATCCCTTCAATTAGTTGATGCGGATTGCCTTCAAGCAGCAAGCGGTCTTTAAAGGTTCCGGGTTCCATCTCGTCGGCATTGGCAACCAGGTATTTGGTTTGCCCATTATCGTCCATCGGCACGAAACTCCATTTGATGCCTGTATTGAACCCAGCGCCCCCGCGGCCTTTAAGATCTGAATCCTGCACCATTTTTGTAATTTCCCGTGGGGGCATTGTAATAGCCCTGTGCACAGCCTGGTAACCGCCTACACGCACATAATCCTTAAGATTAAGCGATGGGCGATTGAGGTTAATATGCTGTGTAAGGGGCGTTTCCATGTTGTTATTTATACTCGTTTAATATGTCATCCAGTTTATCGGCGGTTAAATTATTATACAGATCGTTATTAATCATTAATGCCGGGGCATGATCGCAGGTGCCCAGGCAGGGATTTGGTAAAAGGGTAAACCTGGCGTCGGCAGTAGTTTCCCCAAATTTGATATGCAGCCGGTTTTTTAGGTGTTCATAAATTTTCTCATAGCCCATTACATAGCAACTGATACTATCGCATAGTAAAATAATATTCCGGCCTACTGGCTTACGGAAAATGAGGTTGTAAAATGTTGCTACACTCTCCAACTCTTCGGCAGACATATCCATGTGGCTTGCAATGGCATACAAACTTTCATCAGAAATCCATCCACGATGCTTTTGTACAATTTTCAACGCCTCTATACAGGCAGCCTTCCGAACGGGAACAAGCGCGATCTCGTGGTCTATCTTTATTATTTCTTCCGTTGATAGCATATCATCTGTTTATTTTATCCAACCGGGAATTTGTATCCTATTCTTTTTTACCCTTAAATCTATTTCCTGCATACTTTATCTGTCAATATCAGCCAGCACATAATCCATAGCTCCTAAAATGGATAGCAAGTCGGCTACCGTGTATCCCTTGCTGATATATGGCAGCATTTGCATATGCGGGAACGAGGGGGTTCGGATCCTGACCCTGTAGGGCGAAGTATTGCCATCGCTGGTGAGGTAATAACTGTTGGCCCCTTTTGTGGCTTCAATACAACTCATGGCTTCACCTGCGGGAATTACCGGCCCCCAGCTTACATTTAAAAAATGGGTAATAAGGGTTTCAATATCCTGCATAGTATTTTTTTTGAGAGGTGGAGTGGTTAAAGGATGATCGGCTTTGTAATCGCCTTCGGGCATATTTTTCAGGCATTGGTCAATAATGCGCAGGCTTTGCCACATCTCTTCAACACGCACCCTGGCCCTGTCATAACAATCGCCATTTTGCGCTGTAGGAATATCAAATTCAAAATTTTCATAACCAGAATAGGGCTGTTTTTTTCTGAAATCCCATTCAAATCCGCAAGCCCGTAAACCAGGACCGGTTACCCCCCACTCTATGGCTTCTTCTAATGTATAAATGCCAATTCCTACTGTCCGCCCCTTGAAAATACTGTTACGCATCACCATTTGGTGATATTCCTTTAGTTGTTTGGGGAAATAAGCAACAAAATCGCTCACCAGTTTATCCCAGCCTTTGGGTAAATCCTGGGCAACTCCCCCAATTCTGAACCAGTTAGGATGCATACGGGCTCCGCAAATAGCTTCAACAATATCAAATATCTTTTCCCTATYGGTAAACATGTAAAATACGGGCGAAAGCTGCCCTAAATCCTGTGCAAAAGTGCCGTACCATACCAGGTGACTTGCAATACGGAAAAATTCACACAACATAATGCGCATTACCTTTACCCTTTCGGGTACGGTAATGCCTGCCAGTTTTTCAACAGCCAGCAAATAAGCAAGGTTATTCATTACGCCACCCAGGTAGTCCACCCGGTCGGTATAAGGTATATAGGTATGCCATGACTGGCGCTCGCCCATTTTTTCTGCTCCGCGATGGTGAAAGCCAATATCCGGAACAGCATCAACAATATCTTCACCATCTAACTGGAGAATAATACGTAAAACCCCATGCGTACCGGGATGCTGAGGGCCAAGATTCAGGAACATGAAATCGGCATCTTCACTATGCCTTTTTAAACCCCAGTCTTCTGGCCGGAATTGCAGCGCATTTTGTTCACGGTCTTGTTTTTCGTCCCAAAGTTTAAATGGCCCCATTTCGGTGGCCCTTGCAGGATGTTCTTTTCTTAAAGGATGGCCTTCCCAGGTTAAAGGCATCAGGATACGGCTTAAATGGGGATGGCCTTCGAAACTTATGCCAAACATATCGTAAACTTCACGTTCATACCAGTTGGCATTTTTCCATAGTGAACTTATAGATGGTATGGACGGATAATTGCCCTGCAAGGCTACTTTGAGGCGGATAAAAACATTCCGTTTAAATGAAAGCAGGTGGTATACAATGGTAAAATCAGATGATGACCCATTCTTTTTAGCCCGGCTTCGCTCATCAACAGCACAGAGGTCATACAGTAATTCAAATGGATGTTGGATGGAATGCTTAAGGTAGCTAAGTACCTGTATGATGTTTTCTTTTGCAACCCATAAAGTAGTCACCTCATCAACTGTAAGTTGCTGAGTTAAAACCGACGCTCCAAACCTGGATGTCAATTCATCTGCCAAGCCTGAATGATTATCCATGCTTTTTAAACTTTATAGTGTTATATTAAATACTAATACATGTGTAAGTCTGGTTTAAATCTCATCGGGGGAACGGAAATTGATCATTTTTTTACGTTCTTCCCTTTTTTCTTCTTTCATTGATAATTGTTCGGGCTTTATCACTCCCTGGGGGCCAATAGCCCAGCTTAAGGGCCTTTGTTCTTTTCCTACGGAGGCAGCCAACAACATCAATCCCTGCATAAAAGCATCGGGGCGGGGCGGGCATCCGGGTACGTATACATCTACAGGTAAAAACTTATCTACTCCCTGTACAACGCTGTAAATATCATACATACCGCCTGAATTGGCGCATGAACCCATGGAGATGACCCACTTAGGCTCCATCATTTGCTCATGCAAACGTTTAATGATAGGGGCCATTTTCACAAAAACAGTCCCCGCTATAACCATTACATCAGCTTCACGTGGAGTTCCCCTTATTACTTCTGCTCCAAAGCGTGCAACATCATATTTGCTGGTTAAACTGGTAGCCATTTCTACAAAACAGCACGAAAGGCCAAAATGAAAGGGCCACATAGAGTTTTTTCGACCCCATGCAAGCAAATCCTGAACTGTGGTAAGCATAACACTTTGCCCAACAGACTCTTCAAAAGAACCCGTTCCTTTTAGGGCATTTACCGGTTCAACCGGGTTACTGAGCCACCATTTCATATTATAGGTTTCTTTAGGTTTAGTTTTTGATAGGCTTTCAGGATTTTCTTTCCGTCGGGACCAAAATCCAATGCTCCAATGCTCCACTCATAAATTAGTACAGCAAACAGCAACCCAATAAAAATGCAAATGCTTAAGTAGCCCGGCCATCCTAATTCTTTAAACGCCAGGGCCCATAAAACAATAAAAACAACTTCGATATCAAAAATGACAAATATCATAGCAACCAGGTAAAACTGGGCCGAAAACCGCAGCCTGGCCGACCCGGTTTCCAAGATGCCCGATTCATAAGGCTGGCCGGTGGCCCTACCTGTATGACGCTGTCCCAAAAAATAAGAAAGTGAAATAATAAGGATCATTAAGACTAAAACAAAAGCACCGTAAACTATAAATGGCCAAAACGGTACACTGGATGGGTTTGATGCATTCATAATTAATATTATAAAACAACCTCAATAAACTGCTCTTGTCCTTGAATGGGAATTTCCCTGAATTTTAGCGCGGAGAATTATAAACAATTACACTTCGCCTCTAATATAATGCTCCATGTTTTCGATAATGAATTTTTGCTCTTCGATGATGTATTTCACTACGTCGCCAATAGAAACAATACCCATTAATTTACCATTATCTATTACCGGCAAATGCCTTATAAATTTATCGGTCATTAACCTCATGCAATCTTCTATAGTATTAGAAGAGGATACTATAGGCGGATTTTCTGTCATGATTTCCCGTACCRGGATTTCTTTGGAAGCTCTCCCTTTCAGGATTACCTTACGGGCGTAATCTCTTTCGGTGAATATGCCCACGAATTCCCCTTCTTCCACTACTAAAATAGCGCCAATGTTTTTTTCATACATTAACTCCAGCGCTTCAAAAACAGTAATGTCCGGGCTTACAAAAATTGGAGATTTGCTTTTAGTACACAGAATATTTCTAACACATCCCATAATGAACTCCTTTCTGGTTACAGGTTTGGTAATAACTTGGTAATAATAAAGTTACTTAATTATTTAATAAAAAAGGGAATTAAATTAAATAAAAAATACGAAGTTGCCATTTATTTTTTATTTAAATAGATCCTGTTTAAACGCAAAACGGGTGTATAATGAAGCAAACCGTTACAACAGATCAAACAATTGATCCGCCGAACAAAGGCAATCAAAAACAATGACTCATTTTGTCACTGGTCGCCGTTTTCCCCCACCAGCCCCCAGGTTAGAACACGAGATCATCAACAAATGGTGCGGTGAACACATCGATTATAAGCTAACTATTTTCCCTTTTCGGTGTTATACTTTAGGATATCAAAATTTGTAAATTAGTAGTGCGTTTATTTTAGCTATCAGCGCTATCATCAGTCGTTAAAAATTATAATCCGGCAGCTATGAAAAATTTATTGCACATAGCACTCTTCGCGTTTCTTAGCCTGTTATTTTTTATACTCTCATCCTGTAATAGGAAAAACAATGCTCCGTCAACTAACGCCATAAAAGAGATCAATCTTAAGCGGGGAGAAATTATTTTATGCGGCGCTCCAGGCAGGAAATTGGGCAGTGTAGATTTTGAAACCTCCTGTACAGGGCGGGTAAAACAAGACTTTAACCGGGCCATTGCCCTGCTCCACTCATTTGAGTATGACGAAGCCGAAAAGGCGTTTGCAAAGGTTATTGACGAGGAGCCCAACTGCGCCATGGCCTATTGGGGTGTGGCAATGTGCAATAATCACCCGCTTTGGTCGCCACCAGCCGAAGCTGAACTAAGAAAGGGGGCAAAGGCAATTGCCATTGCACAGTCCATCAAACAAAAATCAAAAAGAGAATCCGGGTATATTGAAGCCATGGCATCGTTTTATAAAGATTGGGATAAAGCAGATCATCATACGCGGAGCGTCCGTTTTGAAAAAAACATGGAAAAAATATATCGTAACAATCCCAACGATAAGGAAGCGGCAATATTTTATGCTTTGGCACTTGATGCGGCGGCAAACCCCGCCGACAAATCTTTCAGCAATCAAAAAAAGGCCGGCGCTATTTTAACATCCTTATACCCCGGGGAGCCCGATCATCCGGGAATAGTGCATTATATTATCCATACTTACGATTATCCCGAACTTGCCCGGTTAGCGCTTCCTGCAGCACGAAAATATGCTGCTATCGCCCCATCTTCGGCGCATGCCCAGCACATGCCTTCGCACATTTTCACAAGGCTCGGTATGTGGGCCGAATGCATAAAATCAAATCTTGTTTCAGTTTCCAATGCTAAATGCTATGCAGCAAGTGCCGGCATCCAGGGCACCTGGGATGAAGAACTTCATGGTATGGACTATCTTGTTTATGCTTACTTACAAAAAGGAGAAAATAAACATGCAAAAGAACAATGCGACTATCTTAAAACTATTAGTGTGGTATACCCGGTAAACTTTAAAGATGCCTATGCTTTTGCAGCTATTCCGGCCCGCTATGTACTCGAAAACAAACTGTGGGAAGATGCAGCCGCCTTAAAAGTACATCCTGTTAACTTTCCATGGCAAAAATTTCTGTGGCAGAGGGCTATTACCAATTTTACCCGGCTTCTTGGTTTTGTGCATACTGGCAAAGCAGACTCAGCTAATAGGGAGTTAAAGAAACTGCATGTTATCTACGACACCTTAAATAAGCAAAATGATGCATATAAAGCTAACCAGGTGAAAATTCAGATCAATACCGCCGAAGCATGGATGCTGTTTAAAGAAGGAAAAAATGCTGAAGCGTTAAAGACTATGATTATGGCTGCCGACATGGAAGATAATACTCAAAAACATCCGGTTACCCCGGGTGAAGTAATTCCGGCCAGGGAATTACTTGGAGATATGCTGCTGCAAATGTACAAACCCGCGAAAGCTTTAGTAGCCTACGAAGCGGATTTGAAACGACACGCCAACCGTTTTAACGGTCTCTATGGTGCAGCTTTAGCTGCAGAAAAGTTACACGATTTTAAAAAAGCAAATTCTTATTATAAGAAGCTGGTAGCTATTGCTGATGCACCCGGTTCAGACAGACCCGAACTTGAAGCCGCAAGGTCATTTTTAAAAGCACAAAATTCTAACTGATGCGCCAGCTATTAAGGACTTTTTAGAAAACGAGATCATCAACAAATACCGCGGTGAAATAAGCCGCTATAAGCTAAAAAATACTTTATAGCAGTTGTTGTTCCCAGGAACCATGTGTCACGGGATATTGAACAACGTTTTCCACAAAGTGCACGATATGAGTTTAAGATTGACCAACAGGATTGAATGGTCTACAAAGCTTTTTGACCAGTTCTTCGCTGCCGGTGAAGGACGTAGCGCTTAAACCCAATCCGCAGAACATCATATAACAACGCGTAAAGAAGTATACCAGCCGGTATCAGGAACGCGTGAAAGCTAAGTGAACGAAAACCCCATGCGCCGGCCAGTGCGCCGCACATAAAGAAGAAAATAATTGCCAGTCGCAGTTTGATGCGTGATCTGAGCAACGGCCGGTCTTCCCTTCTTTTCTGTAACACCTGGCCCAGCTCGATCCCGAGGTCGGTAAAAGTACCTGTCAGGTGTGTTGTCCTGACCACAGAACCCGATACCAGTGAAACGAGCGAATTTTGAAGACCCATGGCAAATAACAGGCTACCGGCAAATATTTCCTTTGCGATCAGGCTACCGTTATAATGATGACCCAGCAAAGCGACCGACATTATAATAAACAATTCGATAAGGATTGGAATAACATATGAATATTGCTGATTACGGCCGATCCGGGATATGATCAGGCTGGAAATAACTGCCCCGGTTAAAAAAAGCAGCATCCATAAAGCCACCACACGTGCGGTGGCCCAATCCTGAAAAGCGATCCGTTCAGCGAACAAGGCAGCATGACCGGTAACATTGGTCGTCAGGACGGCAAATCCGAGAAATCCCGCAGCATTAACAAATCCTGCTGTGATCCCCAGCAGCGATGCCAGTTTAACATTATGCCAATAAGTGCGTTTCGCTCCCTGGTGCCTTAACATGTGATGGTTGGTGATTAATTACAAAGATACGGGGAATTGCCGCCCGGAAAAGCAGAAACTTCTCGGGCCGTGAAAAATGTAGACGCTGGCCGGTGTTTTCACCATAGCCAAGCCACGGCCTTGTTTTGCACCTAATACTTGATTACAACCGTAACAGTTTTACGTGATAGCGATAGCTATTAAATCCTTTTTAGAAAACGAGATTATCAACAAATGTTACTTTGGGATTTATGAACGGGATATTGCAGTTACAAACTACGGGCATAGTCTATGTAAATAGAACCGATGATATTCTGGACTTTGCTATCCAAATTTATTTGCAACGCGATATATTCATTAATAAATCACGTGATAATGTTTATCTTCATAACTGTTATGAAACGTTGCCTTATCACCATGATCATTTTTTGCAGYTTGCTTAACCAGGTTTGGGGGCAATCGCCATCAGCAGCTATTGACAGCCTTATTAAATACCGGATTATAACGGCCAAACAGCGGCCGGTGATGAAAAAAGAACTCAGCAAATATAAGGGGTACGCTTCTTCCCGCTTTGCTATTCTTTGGGGTTTGCAAAATATCATGCTGCAAAAAATATTTCATATAAATCCACATAAAGGCGGCAGCCTTTTTGTTTCTTATAGCAATGCGTCCGTCAATAAAAAAAGTCAGGACAGCATTAACACCTCTCTCCGCCTGTTATTGAATAAAATCAGGAAAGCAGGTTTGCTTACCGATAGGGTTTATACGCGTACCCTAAAAGATATAGACAGCGGCAGTTATATGGCCGACGTGCAAATGACAGGTAGTTTGGCCGAAATGAGCTCGCGACTCGAATGGCTGACACCCGACAGACTGCTGCCGGTTGCCGAACAGCTACATAAAACCGGTATAGTTAGCGATTCATCATTTACGCGGTTGCTGGACGACATCAGGAACGGTATTATAGAATCGGCATTCCAATTAAGCTACTATTGCAAACTGGGCAAAACGCTTGACCTCAAAAACTATCCTGACGATCCGCACCTCTGGATGGAGCAACTTCACCGAGATATTTCCTCAATCATGCCGGGGCTTAATTTCACCAATTTTAGTTATACCACTACACATGATACAGATACGACTTCATTAACAAACGGGTTGCCGATTACTAAATTCAAGGTGAGCTTAACCTGCAACGGGCGTATTTACAAATATACCAGCGATGCATTCGATTATGGCACCCGGCAAGCTGAAGTGCAACCCAAAGATGCCTTTGTCAAACTTTTTTTTCGCATCTTCAATAAGGTTTTGACAGATCAGCAATCGCCATTCCGGTTGCATGATGTCATGTTCGGCTACGCCAGCTCCACAGACGACAATTCGCGGTATTTACCTCTTATTGCCCTAACGGAAGATCAGGCTAAAATATTTTTGAAAGACCCATGTATGACGTTTATGTTGGTAAGCATGGAAAGCTACGATAATACACTTACATCTGGCAAAATTGATAGCACGATAACTGAATGGAGAAAGATTGGTCTTTTTGCCCATCTTTCGGAAGCGGAAATAGAAAAAGCGGTTGATGATGCCAGAGCAGACGACTGGTATTCGATGAATAAATTACTATCCGATTTTCCGCATGTGGTTTATCCTCTGCATACGGCGTCGATGGATCCGCATACTCCTTACACCAGCATTTTAAATCACTTTGCCGAGATTACCCATGGCGTATTTAATCCAACAAGGATTTCCGAACAAAAAGTAACCGGCGGTTATAAATTACAATATGTATTTAAGGGTAAGACTCATTCTTATACGTTTCATACCGCATACGGCTGGATGGACACCAGGTTTACATCATTTATGAAACGCCTGGCGCGCGATAATAATTTACCAGGTAATTTTTATCAGGTTCAATATGAAGACTTCGTCATTTACCTGACGGATCAACAGCACATATATGCAGTAAAAAATGGATTGCTGAATTTTGATGCAACAACGCCCTAAAGCCATACCAGTTAAGTTACAAACCTACAACCACCTGCTAAACCAATCCACCGTCATTTTAAAATGCTCCGGTGTCGAGGTATGGAAAAGCTTTGGTGTTACATCACGGCTAATTTTGTCTGTCGCGTTTTGAAATGTATAGGCTTGCATGGCAGATGCATAGGCAATGTTTGCGCCGGGTAAAGGACAATTCGGGTCATTTTCGGTACCAACAACCAACAGCGCCCGCGGCGCCATCAGCCTAAGCATAGATGGGCAGTCAAATTCGCCGGTAATACCGGGCAGTAATTTATCCCATACTGCTTTTACGTTGCGTTTATTTAAAACAATGTCGCCAAGCTCTTTGGCAGCTTGTAAATGCGCCGACTGAATGGTGCCTACCCTGGCCTGCCATTTATCATTATCTAACGACCATTTGAAACTCTGTACCGAAATATCCAGCACAATCACCTTTATCCGCTTATCTGCCGATGCCGCAAGCCATGTTTCGATACCACCCATAGATATACCGCCCATGCCAATACGCTTTGCGTCTACATCCGGCCTGCTCACCAGGTAATCTGTTACCCGCCACAGGTCAAAGGCGGTATCAAACAAAAACGGATGGGTTTGGTGGGCTTTGTCCTTATTTTCCCACGCCGCGGTGGCCGCCGCCACGTACTCCGATGAGCCATGTGCGCCGCCGGCAATGCGTTCGCCGTGAAACCGGGCGTCAATTGCCACGCCCATGATCCCCCGTTTAGCAAGTTGGTATAATATTTTTTTGTTATCCTCTTTGCGGCCGCCCGTGCCATGTAAAAAAATAACCGCCGGGTATGGCCTGGTTCCCGTAACAGGTTTGTAAATAAGCATAGGCACCCGTTCGTTTTCTTCGCTGTAAATAAAACCATGCTCTACAATAACCGAATCTGTTTTTGTTACCTCAAAAGAGGGATTTAGCGGAACACGCGGCCTTTCCAGCAGCTTTTTAAAATCGGCAGCCACCTTGCCTGCAGGCGGATAATTTATTTGCTGCGCAAATGAAACCAGTGAGCACAGCGATAACACCATCGCGGTGCAAAGAACCTTGATTTTAAACAACATATGGAAACAGATTTATGGGTACAAGGTATAAAACATAGCGCTTATTAATTGTAACAATCTAAATAGGTGGGCATTGCGGATTTTTAGACTGTGGTGAGTATTTTCACCACGGCACTTCCTGTTCAGTTTTCCGTATTCCTTAAATCCACTCAAATATATTCGATTTCATGCGCAATCAAGTGGTTGTCTTGATTAAGGAAATAATAAGATGCCTAAGGCTACTTGTGTTATATTTTTTTGAACTTMTGTCTATTTTTGGTAGATTGAAGAAAGTTAAATAGCTTAAATTGCGTTTAACAGCTTTATCAGGCCGATACAAACCCACAATAAGCTATACAAATGAAAAATCCCGAGAAAAATACGGAATCATTTATTCAAACAGCTATCCGCACTATTCTTACCACAACTATAATTGCCATCATTTTAAACTGGTTACATGTATTTCCATCCGATGGCAAAAGTAAACTTGCCCTGTTTGAAATGATCTGGTTGGTTGTCTTTCTCATCGTTTTTGGCGGGCATTGGCTGGAATTATTATTCATCAACGGCATAAAATTCTCTTTACCCAAAAACATACCATCGCTGTATTTTATGAGAATTGTTTATTGGTTTTTATGTGCAGTCCCATTATTTTTCATATCAAATTTGATTGCTAATTTATTTTCGCACAACACGGTGCGGATGGGTCATTGGTGGATGTTTGGCTTTTTTTATATCGGCATTCAACTGTTGATGCATGCTATTATGCAGTTACGTTTAAAAAAGAGTTTTTATAATGGCGTTTACTGAAGGTTTTTATCCTCATAAGCTGCCGCCCAACTAAAACAATCAACCCGGCTTAGGATGCCATGTTCAGGCTAAAGCTAATAACATAGCTACGCAGAGGATTGAGCCATATAGACAAGTAAATTGAGCCGTAAAAGACATTGGCCATTTAATATAAAGCTGATCTTTGTGTTGTTAATACATAAATATCAGCTATGAAAAACATAACAAAAATAAACCTCGGCAAAAATGGCCCACTCGTTTCTAAACTCGGCTTAGGCTGCATGCGCATGTCGTCGGTTTGGGGAGGCCCGGTTAATGACGAAAATGAAAGCATTGCAACTATTCAGTCGGCATTAGATAGTGGTATTAATTTCCTGAACACCGGCGATTTTTACGGCAGCGGCCATAACGAGCTGCTGGTAGGCAAAGCCATCAAAGGCCGAAGAAATGACGCGTTCATCAGTGTTAAATTTGGCGCTATCTTTTACAACCGCCAATGGATCGGGTTGGATCTGCGCCCCATTGCCATCAAAAACTTCATCAACTATTCGCTGGTGCGTTTGGGTATAGACACTATCGACCTTTATCAGCCCTGCAGGCTTGATAACAGCGTTCCGGTAGAAGATGTGATAGGCACTGTAGCCGACATGATTAAAGAAGGAAAGGTGCGGTACCTCGGTGTTTCTGAAATAACTGCCGATCAACTGCGCAAGGCCAATAGCGTGCACCCCGTAACCGCATTGGAAATAGGCTATTCGTTGGCCGATCGCCAGATAGAAACAGACCTGCTGCCTGCCGCGAATGAACTGGGCATTGGTGTAGTAGCCTTTGCCAATACTGCCGAAGGCTTGCTTACCGGCGAAATGAAAGCGCCCCTTGCAGCCGATGCCTACCACAGCCACTTCTCGCGTTTCCAGGGAGACAACCTGGTGAAAAATCTGGAGAAAGTTGAGGTATTGAAGGCAATGGCAAAGGAAAAAGGGGCCACTCCTACCCAATTGGCCATAGCCTGGGTGAACGCACAGGGCAATCATATTATGCCATTGGTAAGCATGAGCCGCAGGTCGCGCCTGCCTGAGAACATAAAAGCTATGGAGATTGAATTTACTCCCGGCGAGATGAATACCCTTAACACGCAATTTTCGCCCGGCGCTATACTTGGCGGTACATACCTGCAACGATAACGGGTGGGGCTGTGCATAAGCCCCACCTATTTTATATCTTTACATAGTGACAAATCCAACCGAAATAATACCAGGCGTCATCTTTTATTCCTACCTCTCTACCAGGCAAAAGAATAGAGTGGGCTTTATGTCGCACAATAGCCTGGTATTACAGGTTTCCGGGAAGTTTACCTTGGAAACTTCCGGCCAGAAAATTTCGATGAAACGCGGCGAAATGTTGCTGATCGGCAAAAATCAGCTGGGGCAAATCACCAAGACCCCGCTGCCCGATGAGGATTATGAAACCATTGTGATTTCGCTGCAGGAAGACCTGCTCAGAAAGATAGCGCTTGACGAGCAAATAGATATACAGCATAAATACACCGGCCCGCCCAACATTCTTATCCCCGCAAACGATTTTCTGCAAGGCTATTTTCAATCGATAATACCCTATGTACGGAATTCAGCAGAAAAACTGACGGCTGACATGGGCATTTTGAAAGTAAATGAGGGCGTGAAATTACTGCTGCATATCATGCCAGAGCTCAGGAACTTTCTATTCGACTTTTCGGAGCCTCATAAAATCGATCTGGAAAAATTCATGCTCAGCAATTTTCATTTCAATCTCCCTGTTGAAAAATTTGCGCAACTCACCGGGAGAAGCCTTGCGGGGTTTAAGCGCGACTTCCAAAAAACATTCGGCATGGCGCCCCGGCACTGGCTGCAGGAAAAAAGACTGACGGAAGCCCGCCATCTCATTGAAACAAAAAATAAGCGGCCATCTGCTATCTACCTCGACCTGGGCTTTGAAAGCCTCTCCCACTTCTCCCATTCGTTTAAGAAAAAGTTCGGCAAGGCGCCTACCGCGTAGTTAGCATTTTAGGGCCGGATGTTAATTTTTAATATAATTGTAGCGTTTAGCAATGTACCTGCGTTATATGATATATAGTGGTTATTAATAAATACGCTTAATTGATAAACCAACAAACTAAACTTATCATGAAGTTAATTTACAACTGTACATGTATCATAGCTTGCCTTGCCATAATGAGTTGTCATAAAGATAAAAACACCGGAGATAATACCGTTAAGCAATTAACCGCAGCCGATGCAGGCAGCACAGCGTCGGTTACTATGGGCCAAACCATTTCTTTAACCTTGGGTAATCCCGGCGATGGCGGCTACCAGTTTAACACCCCTCAGTACAACGCTTCGGTATTAACATTACAGAGCCATACGCACCAAAATGGCACAAATAATATTGGCGATTTTGGTAGTGATACCTGGAATTTTACCGCAAAAGGAAGTGGCACAACAACGCTTGAAGTTACAGCCAGCCGCGGCAGTACCGGGACGATATCGTTGTTTTCTAACCAGATCAGCGTAAAATAAAAACCATATTCTAACACTTGCTATTGGATGGTAAGTGATATCCTAAATCTTATTGTGGTTCAGATTACAGTGGTTAAAGCGCACTTACTGTAATACCAATTTTAACACATTGGAAAGTACAGGATTATGGTCATCTGCTCTCCAGTTGATGTACAGATCAGTTTTAAAAGGAAGCTTGATGAATCGTAATCCCGGACTATCATGATACATGTAAGAATCTGGCAATATGGCTATCCCAAGCCCTTTCCGAACCAATGCAATGATCGTCGATCCGAATTCTGAATGCAGGTAAACGTCGGGGACGGTATCAAAACACCTGAACATCTGCTGAATGATATCACTATAACTGCTGCCCTCATCTTTTATCGGAAGTATAAATTTTTGTTGAGCAAGGGTCTCTTTAGAAACATCATCTATAGTATGGTAAAAGTGATTCTCCGGAACTACAATTGACAGGTGATCGCTATAAATTTTTTCCGATCTTATTTCCTGGGCATTATTAATGTCCCTTGTAATAGCCAAATCGATCTTATAATTGGTGAGAAATTCTTGCTGGTTTTCATATCGCAGCTGCACCAATTCAATTTGCAGTTTAGGAAATGCATTGGAAATACGGGCAATTATATCCGGCATCAGAGAGCCTGAGATTGAATCAGGATGTGCAATTCTTATCGTCCCGCTTTCCCCTAAATGCATCTGGCGGGCAAATTGATGAATAAATTCAAGCTCATTCAGTTCCACTTCCCACTTTTCCATCAAAAATTTGCCTGCCGGGGTCAGTTTGACATTACGCTTATTACGCTCGAATAATTGAACTCCTAACTCATGTTCTAATGATTGAATATGACGACTGAGGGCGGATTGCGTAATGTTCATCTTTCCGGCTGTATTCCAAAAATGAAGTTCCTGTGCTAACGCTAAAAAATATTTGATCTGTTGCAAGTCCATTAATGCAATATATGCATTAATGAATGACAAAATAGCATTTTATTGCATTTAACAACATCGTAAATTTGTGCTATGGAGAACTTAAAGATTGATCACGTAAACCTGAACGACGTAGCACAACTTCAAAAAATAAGCAGGCAAACCTTTACTGAGGCTTTTTCGGCAGTTAATACCGAGGAAAATATGGCAAAATATATTGAAGATGGTTTTTCTATAGATAAACTGGCCACCGAGCTGAGCAATAAATTATCGCAGTTTTATTTTGCAGTGTTGGATGGTGAGGTTATTGGTTATTTAAAGCTAAACTTTGGGCAGGCGCAAACTGATATTAAAGATAACGATGCGTTGGAGATTGAGCGAATATATGTATCGCAGGCATTTCACGGAAAGCAGGTTGGTCAACTGTTGTACAATAAGGCTATTCAGATTGCCCAACAGGAAGGTGCCGGTTATGTATGGCTTGGCGTATGGGAAAAAAATCCAAGGGCGATTAGCTTCTATAAGAAAAACGGCTTTACAGAGTTTGACCAGCATATTTTCATGTTAGGTATGGATAAACAAATTGATATCATGATGAAAAAGGTTTTAAAAAACGATTGAGAGATGGAAAAAAAGAATGTCTTTCTTATGTTATTGATATTAGGAACCGCCTTTTGGGGCATATCATTTTCAGTCACCAAATTGGCTATCGGCCACGCTTCCTCGTCTACCTTTTTATTCTATCGCTTTTTAGCAGCAACAACGGTTCTATCCGTCATACGCCCGGGGTATTTAAAGATGATAACCTGGCATTCCGTTAAAACAGGAATAAGTTTAGCTGTTCCCCTTAGCTTTGGGATTCACTTACAAACGTTGGGTATTAAGCATAGTTCTGCTTCACAATGCTCTTTCGTTGCAGGCATGTGCGTGATTATTATACCGCTGTTAAAAGTGATGTTTTACAAGACTGTTGCACCTGCAAAAATCTGGGTGGCTGCAGCCATTGCTTTAACGGGTTTATCAATTATCTCCATAAATGATAATTTTTCGGTTAGCATTGGCGATTTGTACACAATTGCCGGCGCATTTGGCTTTGCTATTTATCTGATTAAAGTAGAAAAGCATGCCAAATTACAGGATATCGCGTACGTCATCGTCCCTATGTTTGCAGCATGTTCAATAATCACCTTGTGTCTTGCCTTGACGGACAACAGCGTAAACTGGCTGCCCGAAGGCAATGACTTTTGGATGGGCGTAGTTTTTTGTGCACTGTTCTCCACAGCTTACATGTATACAGTTTCCAATCTCTCCCAACGTTACCTGAGTGCCGAAAGAGTTGCTATTATTTACCTTTTTGAACCGGTGTTTGGCGCACTCGCTGCATGTTTCATTTTGGGTGAGCATCTTACCTGGCGATTGTTTATGGGTGGGAGCCTGATTTTTGCCGCGACTCTTATCTCGGAACTGAAGTTTAGTCAAAAAGCAAAATATTTAAAGCAAATCCAAAATGAGAATTTGTGATTTAACCCATGATCGGTGTTTTCAGGCCGACCATAAGCTGAATAGTTCGCCGCCTGGGCAAGCTCTCAGTTCGAATATCAGTGTTTAATTCACTACCTGGTTTTGTATTTAGTGTTTTATAAGAATGTCAACTAAAACACCTAAAAGTGTCGCCGAAATAAAAAATGTAAGCATTCCTAATATATATGAAGCAAGTGCTTTAAGGTAATTTATCACTTTGTTTTGATTGAAAAATTGTCCGATTGCCCAGGCACAATATGATACACCTATCATACCCGAAACTTTCATCAGGTTTAGTTTTGTTAATCCTTCAAAAAGTGCAAAAACAGAAAATATCAGCATTCCTATTCCCATCACAAAGCATAGCAAAATTAATATTTCAAAAAAATTGTAATCATACTTTCTGTAAAAAACCTTGATCCAAAAGGCAATAAATACCCCCATTAT
>NZ_JBFUKF010000039.1:0-23669 GCF_056400985.1 Mucilaginibacter sp. P4_G9
GAACACAACAGCCAGCACCAGTGTTATCACAGTGATATTTAAAACTAACTGTTGACTGTTATAGATCTGGCGTTGCTCTTCCAGTAAGGATTGCTGCCGCTCAATGTCTTTTTGCTGGCTGTTGATTTTGTTCCATTGCAGCTTCATGAGTTGTACATTGGTTGAATCAATAGCCAGCGACTGCAGAATGTTCTCCTTAGCAAATGATTCTTTGTTCAGGATGCGGAAAGCTGTTGTGATAGCTTCTTTACCACCGGTTGGGTATACCAAACTGGCATCAATAATTTTGGATGCCACCATTTGCAGGCCACCGCCGTTCCCGGGCATTGCGTCAACCCCCAAAACTTTAACATGATGATCTAAGTGCAGGCTATTTAGCACATCCCTCGATCCTACGGCCATTACATCGTTATGGGCAAACAGGGCATCGGCTGTTTTTAAATCCGCTTGTACCAGGTTTAGCTGCTTTTGGGCATGATCTTTTAGCCAGTCGCCGTATACCTGTGCTTTAATGTGAATGTTATTAAACTTTGATAAAGCATCACTAAAACCCCTATGCCTTTCAATTGCAGGGGACGAACCCGGAAGTCCCATCACCTCTACAATGTTACCTTTACCTTTAAGGGTAGCTCCAATGTATTCGCCGGCCATTTTACCAACCTGGTAATTGTCGGCACCCACATAAGCTGTATACAGGTCTGAGGATGTTTTGCGGTCGATAACTATAACGGGAATACCTTTATTATAGATTTGCTCAACTATGCCTTTAAGCGGCTGTGCTTCGTTGGGAGAAATGATCAGCAGGTCGATGCCTTCATCCAGCATTTTCTTTACCTGTTCAATTTGTTTTTTACTGCTGTTATCAGCATCGGCATAAATAAACCTGGCATCGGGGTGCAACGAAAGTTCCATTTTCATTTCATCCAGCATATTGCGCCGCCACAAGTCAGAGCCTACGCATTGCGAAAAGCCTATTGTATATTGTGATGTTTTGTCGGCTTTTTTACAGCCGGCAAATACCGTTAATATAAATACGGGTAACAGGAATATGCTGCGCAGGTTATAATTCAAAGCCATTAACTTCAATCAGGTTCGTATAATAATTTAACGTTTAAGTACGGTTGTATTGGCTGATGCTATCCCTTTTTGGATGCTTCTACACAAATGTATCGAAAAATGTTTCTACAAAACAAACAGGGAAGCCCGCGGGGAGTGCAGCGGATGTATCAAAACTGAAATAAGCAGGTAACAAAAACAAACATGTTGCTGAAATAAAAATGATACTTTATTTTATTTGCCTGAAAATCAAGTGTTTAAATCAGTTTAAATTTTTGTACTGTTTTGGTATAAAATCAATAACTGCTGCTTTGCAAATGGCCCTACTTTGCAATCGTAAATCCAATTAACACCTTTTATAATTATTATGAGAAAACATTCCGTCCTGGCCTGGTCCATGGTCGTAGCCCTTGGTGGCTTCCTTTTCGGGTTTGATACCGCAGTAATATCGGGCGCCGAAAAATCTATCCAGCAATTCTGGCATCTGTCTGTAGTGGAGCATGGGCTTACTATTTCTATCGCGCTTATAGGTACCGTGATAGGTTCCCTTTTAGGCGCCAGGCCATCAGATATGTTTGGACGGAAGAATACTTTATACTTTGTAGCCGCTGCCTATTTATTATCATCAATAGGTACAGCGCTTGCCGACAACTGGCATGTGTTTTTAGTTTTCAGGTTATTAGGTGGCCTGGGTGTAGGTATATCATCCGTTACCGCTCCCATTTATATATCAGAAGTATCGCCTGCCGACCGTCGCGGAAGGCTGGTGGGTTTATTCCAGTTCAACGTAGTATTGGGTATCCTCGTCTCGTACCTGTCAAACTACCTTATCAGCCAGGGCGGCGAAGCCTCATGGCGCTGGATGTTAGGTGTACAGGCATTCCCGTCRTTGCTTTTCCTGGCGCTCATCTATTTTATTCCTGAAAGCCCACGCTGGCTTATTCTTAAAAAAGGGGAAACCGGCAGGGCGCTTGAGATCCTAAGGATCATAAATCCACTTAATTGCGATCAGGAACTGGCATCTATTAAAAACTCCAATTTAAATGCGGGTTCTTCAAACACCAGTCTTTTTTCTGGCCAGTATAAAACACCGGTGATATTGGCTGTACTCTTCGCCTTTTTTAACCAGGTATCGGGCATAAACGCCATTATATATTACGCGCCCCGCATATTTGAAATGGCCGGGCTTGGCGCTCATTCTTCACTGCTATCTACAGTTGGCATCGGGTTAATCAACTTTATATTCACCCTGTTAGGTATCAATATTATTGATAAAGTAGGTCGCCGTACATTAATGCTGGTGGGTTCTTTCGGGCTTATAGCATCGCTATTCCTGGTGGCGTTTACCTTTTACACCGGGCATTTTAACGGTTTTGCCATACCCATTTATATGATGGTGTTCATCGCTTTCTTCGCCTTTTCGCAGGGGGCGGTTATCTGGGTGTTTATCTCCGAAATTTTCCCAAATCAGGTGCGTGCAAAAGGGCAAACATTGGGCAGTTCAACCCATTGGGTTATGGCCGCGATAATCGCGTTTTGTTTCCCCTACCTGGCCGAGTCGCTGGGCGGGGCAGTTACATTTTCATTCTTTGGGACGATGATGATCTGCCAGCTCGTTTTCGTATGGAAGTTTATGCCCGAAACTAAAGGACGCTCACTGGAACAGATTGAAACTAACATGGTAATGCATTAATAATTAAATGATGATGAACCTGCAAACAGAAATATCAACCCCGGCCATTTGCTATGGCGAAATCCTTTGGGATGTGCTGCCCGATGGCCCGCAACCCGGCGGCGCTTTGCTAAACGTATCGTACCATCTGAATAAATTAGGTGTACCGGCCAGCCTGGTAAGCAAAATAGGTAATGACATTGACGGCCAAAAGCTGGAAAGCCTGCTTGACGGCTGGGGAATACCTAAACATTTGCTGCAAACGGATACCGAACACCCCACCAGCCAGGTAATTGCCAAAATGAATAATGGCAATGAAGTATCGTATGAGATAGTTTTTCCGGTGGCCTGGGATTTTATTAACGATAGCGAGCACATCCTTAGTCAACTAAAGCCATCAACCTACCTGGTGTATGGCAGCCTTGCATCAAGGAACAGCGTATCGCGCAATACCTTGTTTGAGCTGTTGGAAAGTGAAGCCATTAAAGTGTTTGATATTAACCTGAGGCCGCCGTTCATCAGCCGCGATTTGTTGGATGAGTTGCTTCATAAGGCCGACATTGTAAAATTTAACCAGGCCGAACTGGAAATGGTACAGGGCTTATTCCGTGGATCATTCTGGAAAGAATCGGAACAGATCAAATTTATCCAGGATCATTTTAACATCCCCGAGATCATTGTTACCAAGGGCGAGTTTGGCGCATCATATTACAAGGGCGATAATGCTTACCATGTAGCCGGCCGCGAGGTAAAAGTTATAGATACCATTGGCAGCGGCGATTCGTTTTTAGCCGCCTTTATAGCCAACCATTTCCATGGCGAACAGCCGCAAACCTTATTGAAAAATGCAATAGCGATGGGAGCATTTATTGCGACAAAGAAAGGAGGTTGCCCGGATTATAAAATAAAAGAATACCAGGACTTTATAAACAAAATGTTTTAACCCCAACCAATAAACTTAAATAAAAATCAATGAGAAAATTATTACTTATTTGTTCCTTTCTTATACTGCTCATAAGCAAGGGGCATGCGCAATCCCGTATCATTACCGGGACCGTGCTTGATAACGCATCAAAACCAATGGATGGCGTTACCATAGTGGTTGTTGAAACCCAAAAATCGGCACTATCAGATGCCAACGGAAAATTCAGTATCTCTGCGGCCACCGGGCAATCTTTACGGTTTTCATATGTAGGCACCAAGCCGGTAATTATAACGATTGCCGCCGATACTAAAGTGCTTGATGTAGTATTTAAAGATGCCGCAACCACCTTGAATGAAGTGGTAGTAACCGGTTACACATCCGAAAGAAAGAAAGACCTTACGGGTGCTGTTGCAGTTGTTGATTTGGCCCCGGTAAAAAATAACAGCTCGGGCAATACTATGCAGGCTTTGCAGGGTAGGGTTGCCGGTTTGTATATCGAAAAAGATGGATCGGCTAATGGGTCAACCGGCAGGATCCTGATCAGGGGGGCAAACACTTTGGGCAATAACAACCCTTTATATGTTATTGACGGTATACCTACCACCAGGCCCGAGGTTTTTCAAAATTTATCACCCTCAAACATCGCATCGGTACAGGTACTAAAAGACGCTTCGTCCGAGTCTATTTACGGCGCAAGGGCTTCAAATGGTGTTATCATTGTTACCACCAAAAACGGCGGTAATACACAGGGCAAAGTTCTGTTCCAGTTTAATAACAGCACATCTGTTCAGTCCGAAAAATCATTGCGTTTTAAAATGCTGAGTTCGGCAGACAGGGGCAAGGCCCTATGGCAGGCTTCTGTAAATGATGGCCAGGACCCAGCTGCCGGATATGGCGACATATACACTTTTAACTGGAATGGTAATTATAACAACCCGGTTTTAAACAGTGTGGTACCCAAACAATTTGTAGGCGGCGATCCTAACACGCCTGCCGGTAATACCGACTGGCAAAGTGTGCTGTATAAAACAGCCATGGTATACAATAATGATTTCACCGCATCAGTTGGTAACAAAAATGCGTCGCTCGAAATTAACTTTGGTAACATCAAAAATACCGGCCTTGTTAGGTTTACCAAATACAACCGTACTACCGGTAGCATTAATGGTGTGGTACGTGCCTTTGATAACAAAGCTACGTTTGGCGTAAATTTAAAAATAACTAACTCCAACGAAACGCTTACTACCAGGGATTTAGGTGGCGCGACTACCACGTTTTTGGCGGTAACCTTGGCGCCTACTATACCAGTATACCAAAAAGACGGTGTTACTTACGCCGGCGAATCGGGCGGGGGATACTCTGACAGGAATAACCCGCTGCATATGCAGGATTTGGCCAAATGGAATAATGCCAACCGGGTAAATACATTTGGGAATGTTTTTTTAGAAATTCAGCCTATTAAAAACCTGTATTTCAAATCAAATTTTGGTGCCGATAATTCCAACTACCTGAATAAGGTAATAACACCTACTTTCCAGGAAGGCGCTCTGGCACGCACAACCAACAGCTTGTTTTTTGATCAGAATCATTATCTGAGTACCACATTTTCAAACACGTTGAGATATAACTACGATTTAACAACCAATAACCACCTCAAATTTTTGGTTGGTACCGAGTATATTAAAACCTTTACCGATCTCCAAAGCACCCTTAAACAAGGCTACGCCATACAAACTGAAGATTATTTTACTTTAGATGCCGGTACAGGCAATACCATTGTTACGGGCCGGTCAACCGGAAACAGCTTGTTTTCGCAGTTTGCACGGTTGGATTATAATTATGCCGGTAAATACTTAGCCTCGGCAACTATCCGTCGTGACGGCTCTTCAAGGTTTGGTTCAAACAACCAGTATGGTATTTTCCCGGCTGCTTCCTTCGGTTGGAAAATTGACCAGGAAGGCTTCATGAAAAACAATACTATATTTTCTGAATTAAAACTAAGGGTAGGTGTGGGCCGCGTTGGTAACCAGGAAATTGGCGACATTTCGCGTTTTGCGCTTTACGATACCAGGTATGGCACCACCCAAAACCAATTAACTCCAGGCTTTTGGGAGCAGTATATGAATGTTGGTACAGCTTATTCGCTTTCCGGCGCCAATACAGGTTCGTTACCCTCGGGGTTTGTACAAACACAGGCTCCAAACTCCGGCCTTAAATGGGAATCTACCGAAGAGATAAACACCGGGCTTGACTTCGCCATCTTACACGATAAGATTTCGGGATCATTCGACTATTTTACCCGGAGAACTACCGGCATATTGATTACACCTCCTGTTGCATCGGCATTAGGCGAGGGACAGTCAAAAACCGTTAACGGTGCCTCAAAGAGTAATAGAGGCTGGGAATTTTTAGTTACCTATCACGGCCAGCAATCGGGCGATTTTAACTACAACGTAACCTTAAACTTTTCGCACTTCAGGGATAAGATTACCAATTTACCGGAAAACGTTAGACCTGCTTATCCAGGTAATATAGGTAACACCATAATAGGGCATTCGCAGTTTGACATATTTGGCTACAAAACCAATGGCCTTTTCCAATCCCAGGCAGAAGTAGACGCCGCCCCAACGCAAATCGGCGCTGGTCCGGGTAGAATCCGTTATGTTGATACCAATAATGACGGGAAAATTGATGCCGATGATCGAACCTGGATAGGGACYACATTGCCCGCTTTAGAGTACGGTGCAAGAATTGACCTGACCTATAAAAAATTCGATCTGTCTATATTTGGGTCGGGTGTGGCAGGCCGAAAAGGGTTTGATGTGTACACCTTGTATAATAACCTGATGCACAGCCGCGAAAACGTAGGTCCGGGTGTATTTAACGGCTGGACACCGCAGCATACAAATACAAGCGTGCCGGCATTAACATTAAAAGATAACAATAATGAAGGCCGTACCTCCGACTACTTTATTGTGAATACCTCTTACTTCAAAATGCGCAATATTCAAATTGGATACACCATTGTACCTAAAGCGGTATTTACCAGGCTAAGGGTGTTCGCGATGGCCGAAAACGTATTTACGTTGAAAAGCAAAAGCTATTTAAGCCCCGATCCTGAAAGGATTGACCTGGACCCGGTTCCAATTCCTAAAGTTTTCAGTTTTGGTATCAACGCATCATTTTAACGATAAAAACTATTCAGTATGAAAGCAAAAATATTATTTACAGCTATTTTATCCGGACTGATCATCTTCAGTTCCTGTAAAAAAGCGTTAGACTATACACCAAAAGGCGTATTGTCTGCATCAGATTTAAAAACACCAACCGCTGTTGAAGGTTTGGTAACCGCGGCTTATGCTGCTATTGGCAACGGCGATATGATAGGCCCTATATACAGCGACTGGGCTTATGGCAGCGTTCGTTCGGATGATGCCTACAAAGGCGGCGGCGGTACCGGCGATGTTGGTGAAGTTGATGCTTTGGAGCATTACAACCTGGTAACCCCATCCATGGATGCCTTTGTTTCGCGTACCTGGAAAAATTTGTTCAAATCTATTTCAAGGGCAAATGTGGCACTAAGAGCCGTTAATTCGCTTTCGGATGCCGATTATCCTAACAAAAAGACACGTTTGGCCGAATTGAGATTTTTAAGGGCGCATAGTTATTTTACTATGAAACTGTTATATAAAAATATCCCCATTTTTGACGAAAACGCAACGGCGGATGATATTCTGAAAGTTTCAAACACATTATCAAATGAAGATTCCTGGAATAAAATTGCTGCCGATTTTCAATATGCAGTTGACAATTTGCCGACTACTCAGCCGGAGTTAGCCAGGGCCAATAAATTAAATGCACAGGCTTATTTAGCTAAATTGAGATTGTACCAGGCTTATGAGCAGGATGATAAGCATCATGTAACCAATATCAATAAAACAAGGTTGCAGCAGGTGGTTGATCTTACACAAGCTGTTATAGCATCGGGTAAATACTCATTAAGTAGTGATATTGCCGATGACTTTTTACCAGAAACTGAAAACGGCCCCGAATCTGTATTCGCGATACAGTTTACCATTAATGACGGAACTACGGCCGGCCGTATGAATTTTGAGGATGGTTTAAATTATCCGCATGGCGCACCACAATACGGTTGCTGCGGCTTTCATGCTGCAAGTCAGAATCTGGTTAACGCACATACTACTGATGTAAATGGCTTGCCCAACTTTGATTCATTTAACAACAGCATTGCCGATTTAACAAAGGTAACCGTTGATCCAAGGTTAGACCATACAGTTGGCATAGACGGGCACCCGTATAAATATGATAATACAAAACTCTTTAGTAACAGTTGGGTACGTGATCCTGGTGTTTATGGAAATTTCCATACCATGCGTAACCAGCAATTGGCTACCAGCTCATCATACTTTAAGCTTGGTCCGTTTATGGGGTCGGCAAAAAATTATGATATCATCAGGTATGATGATGTACTGCTGATGCAGGCCGAAGCCTATATTGAACTGGGGCAGCAGGCAAGCGCTTTGCCACTCATTAACCAGGTACGCAACCGTGCTGCGGCAAGTACAGGGAGGCTTAAAAAACTGGATGGTACCTTTCCATCCAACTATAACGTTAAACCCTATAGCATTGCCAACTGGACGCAGGATTATGCCCGCAAAGCGCTGCAATGGGAAAGGCGCCTGGAGTTTGCTACAGAAGGCGCGCGTTTCTTTGATTTAGTGCGATGGGGCATTGCCGAAAAAACCTTAAACGACTATATCAATATTGAAAAAGGCAGGAGAACATTTTTAGCTACCGCTAAATTTACAGCAGGTCGGGATGAGTACCTGCCTATACCACAATCCGAAATTACATTTACCAACGGTTTATATAAACAAAACCCGGGATATTAAGATTGTTAATAAAATAACGGGTACCTGGCCTTATAAATTAGGCCGGGATCCTGTTTTTTTAAAACTAAATTTATGAAATATTTCTTTTAAGGTTTTTGAATACACCTGCCCAATAATATAACCTATAAAAAGCTTAAATTATGAAAACTAAACATGGCATATTAATGCTGATTGCCTTTATTGCAGTAGCTTGTGTTTGTAAAGCTCAGGATATTTCAAAAAAACCTTACACGGAGGCATATCGCCCGCAGTTACATTTTTCGCCAAAAGCACATTGGGTAAATGATCCCAACGGCATGGTGTACTTTAACCACACCTATCACCTGTTTTTTCAGTATTACCCTAAGGATATTATTTGGGGTCCAATGCATTGGGGGCATGCGGTAAGCAAGGACCTCATCCACTGGAAAGAGTTACCGATAGCTTTATATCCGGATAGTTTGGGCTATATATTCTCTGGCAGCGCCGTGGTTGATTCCAACAACACTTCGGGCTTTGGTAAAAAGGGCAAGATTCCGATGGTAGCCATCTTTACCCACCATGATCYGAAGGGAGAAAAAGCAGGAACAGACGTTTTTCAGAACCAAAGTATTGCATATAGCCTGGATGAAGGGAACACCTGGACGAAATACAGCGGCAACCCGGTATTGAAAAATCCCGGGATCAAGGATTTTAGAGACCCTAAAGTGATGTGGTATGCCAAAGAAAAAAAATGGGTAATGACTTTAGCTACTAAAGATCACATCACTTTTTATTCTGCAACCGATCTAAAGAAGTGGAAAAAGGAGAGTGAGTTTGGTTTAAGAGAGGGAGCGCACGGCGGGGTATGGGAATGCCCCGACCTGTTCCCTTCAAAGCTGAATGGTAAAACATATTGGGTATTGATAGTAAATATTAACCCGGGAGGGCCAAACGGAGGATCGGCCACGCAGTATTTTATAGGCAGTTATAATGGCAGCAAGTTTACACCAATAGATACCAAAACCCGTTGGCTGGATTATGGCCCGGATGAATATGCAGGGATAACATGGAGTAATACCGGCAGCCGTAAAATATTTTTAGGCTGGATGAGTAACTGGGAATATGCCAACCAGGTACCAACCGAAAAATGGCGCAACGCCATGACAATCCCGCGCGACCTGCATTTAAAGCAAAGCAACCAGGGTATCGTGATAGCATCGGCACCGGTGCCCGAACTGGCAAAGATCAATACAACAACGGTGGCTTTAAAAAATGTACAGGTTAATAAAACGCTTGACTTGTCATCAAAGACCATAGGCTTTAAAAGCCAGTATGTATTAAAGATGAGCCTTGCGCAATTAAAAGGTTATACCATAAAGTTATCAAACAAAAAAGAACAAGAGCTGCTGATTGGCTATGATGAAGCAAAAGACCAGTACTTTATCGATCGTACAAAATCAGGAAAGATTGATTTTCAAAAGAATTTTGCCGGTCGGTTTACAGCGCCGAGGTTTACAGCCGCTAAAAATTCAGATATCACTATTGTGGTTGATAAAGCGTCTGTTGAGGTATTTGCTGATGGTGGATTAACTACCATGACGGCTGTTTATTTCCCTGACGGGGACTTCACTAACCTTGCTATAAATACCACCGAATTGAAAGTTAAGGGCCTTAGTATTACCGGGTTAAAATCTACCTGGGATAAATAAACCGATTTAACTTTTGAGGCGCATTAAACAGCGCGTTTCTCCATAATCTAATCATAGGGCTTGAAACCCTCTTATGTTTTTCTTAAGGCGCTTCCGCAAAATGGGAGCGCCTTTTTTTGGTTAATAGCCACATTAATTTTGCATTTAAAATTGTTAAAAAAAATTTCGTAATCGATTGCGTAAATTGCTAAATTGCCCTCCTTTAAAGCCTTTGTACTTTAAGCCACATAAACCCATATTATAATTTAAATCAAATGTATTCTATTAAGTACCCTCCTGTAAACGTTAGCGGTAAAAGGTTTTTGGTGTTACTTGTTTGCGTGCTGAGTTTTCAAAAGCTTACGGCACAAAGCAAAGTACCGCTTAATGACCTGTCTTTTTTCCAGGATCCCTCATCAAACTGGAAACTTGCAACCAATGTGCAGGCCGATCTTTTACAAGACGAAGTATTGTCTGTTAAGGATGGCGCAGGCATCCTGGTAAACCTGCCTGGTAAAAACGGAGCAAAAGATTTGTTCACCAAAACTAATTATGGCGATATGGATCTCGAGCTTGATTACCTGATGGCAAAAGGATCAAACTCCGGGATCTATCTCCAGGGGCGTTATGAAATTCAGTTGCTGGATAGCTGGGGGGTAGTTAACCCTAAATCGGGCGATAATGGCGGCATTTATGAACGCTGGGACGATAGTAAACCCGATGGACAACAAGGATACGACGGCCATGCTCCAAGGCAAAATGCAAGCAGGGCGCCTGGCTTATGGCAACATATGAAGATCTCGTTCCAGGCGCCGCAGTTTGATGCAAACGGGCACAAGATATCAAACGCCAAAATACTTTATGTTTGGTTAAACGGCGTCTTAATACAGGACAATGTGGAGCTTGCCGGGCCAACCCGCGGCGCTATAGATAATAAAGAAAGCATTGCAGGCCCTTTACGCATCCAGGGCGATCATGGTGCGGTAGCTTTCAGGAACATTAGCATAACCGGGTTTGATAAACATCACCCGGTATTGTCAAACTTAAAATACCAGGTATACAAAGGCGGTTTGCTTACCGATGCTGATTACAAAAAATTAAAGCCCGAAGCCGAAGGCAGTTCGACAATTTTGTCATCAAACCAGGGTAGGTTAACCAACGACTTTTTGATCCGCTATACAGGTACCATTAAAATTACCGAAGCCGGCGAATATGCATTTAAGTTAAGTGTACCGGGCGGCAAGGGTTCTTTACGCATTAATGGCGCTGATGCTGTTCCAACGGCTGATAGCAAGGGCGCCGGCAAAATTCAATTGCAACCCGGCAACCATAATTTCGAGCTCTTTTATTCAAAAACTGTTGACTGGGCCAAGCCGGCTTTAGGGCTTACTGTAGCTGGTCCGGGCATCCGCGAGTATTTATTGAGCGATGCTAATGTTAGTTCAAATGACCCCATTGATCCGATATTGATCAACGCTACATCAAATACAATTTTGCGCAGTTTTTCTGATTTGCCGGGCGGCATCCGGGTTACACATGGCGTAAATGTAGGCAATACCGAGCAGGTGCACTATACCTACGACCTGGATAAGGGAATGATAGTTGAAATATGGCACGGCGGATTTTTGGATGCCACCCCCATGTGGCATGACCGCGGCGACGGCTCATCGCGCCCTGCCGGCTCTGTTCAATACCTGGGCAAACCGGTGCCGGTAATTGAAAAACTGGCTAACACACAGGCACCGTGGGTACCCGATACAGCAGGAACAGGTTATCGGCCTAAAGGATACATTTTAAATGCGGATGATCAGCCAACCTTCATGTACGTTATCTACGGCTCTGTGGTGAATGATGCCAGCAGGGTTATTGCCGGTGGGCAAGGCATTCGTCGCGACATAGTTTTGCAAAAACCTGTTGACGGTTTATTTGCTCACCTTGCTACAGGCGATAATATTGAAGAGCTTGGTAACGGACTCTATATAGTTGACGATAAATCTTACTATATCCGTATTGATGATGCCGGGGATGCCAAACCTGTAGTCAGAAGCGCGGCAGGCAAGCAGGAACTTATCATCCCGATTAAGCAAAAATTAACCTATTCTATTATCTTTTAAGTAGCCTTCGTTATGAATTATACACTAAAACAAATGATAAACAGGGCCACATTATTTACTACACTTATAATTGCCGCTCTTTTAAATTATACCCCAAATACTTACGCTCAGGCCGAATCGGCTAAAGAGGATGATTATTTTAAGATTATGAAAGTGCCCGCACCCGAGGGCACTATATTGGAAGTTGGTGGTTTGTGCACTTTACCCAATGGAACACTTGCTGTAACCACCCGTCGCGGCGATATTTTTATGGTGGAGAATCCAACCAGCCAGCATCCTTTCTTCCGCAAATTCGCATCGGGACTGCATGAGGTTTTGGGTGCGGCATGGAAAAATGGCGCTTTGTATGTGGTACAGCGCGGTGAGCTTACTAAACTGGTTGATACCAATATGGATGGCAAGGCCGATGTTTTTGAAACTATTTACGCCTGGCCTTTATCGGGTAATTATCATGAATACAGTTTCGGACCTAAGATAGCGCCCGACGGATCCTTTTTTGTTACCCTGAACCTTGGTTTCCCGCCTGATTGGTGGCACCCCAAAAGTTTCGTACCGTGGAGAGGCTGGGCCCTCAATATTAAGGAAGATGGTACAGTTACGCCATGGGCTGCCGGTTTTCGCTCACCTTGCGGCATCAGTATGATTGACGGGGAATTATGGTATAGCGATAACCAGGGTGATTGGGTTGGCTCGGGCAGTATTATGCAGGTTAAGAAGGGGGCTTTTATGGGACATCCATCAAGTTTGGTATGGGCTAATTTGCCAAACTCACCATTAAAACTTACGCCGGAACAATTCTTTGCCAAAAACAATCCAAGAATTGAATTTGATAAAGACGGTCAACCGTTTAAGCCACAAAATATTGTTAACGAAAAATTCAGGACTGAATTTGAGGTAAAAAAGGAGATCCCTGAGTTAACACTACCCGCTGTTTGGTTGCCCCATGGCATATTGGGAATTTCCAACTCCGAAATTGTGAAAATACCCGAAGACGCATTCGGGCCGTTCGCAGGCCAATTGCTGGTATGCGACCAGGGACAAAGTATGATTGACAGGATCTTTTTAGAGAAAGTTAACGGCGAATACCAGGGTGCGGCATGGGCTTTCAGGAGCGGTTTTCAATCGGGTATTGTGAGACTTGCCTGGTTACCAGATGGTTCGCTGGCAGCAGGCGAAACCAACCGCGGCTGGGGATCAGCAGGAGAGGCTACCATGGGTTTACAACGTTTGGTATGGAACAATAAGGTCCCCTTTGAAATGAGGGCCATTCGCGCTATGCCCGATGGTTTTGAAATTGAATTTACCAAACCGGTGGATAAGAAGGTTGCCGGCGATTTAGCTTCCTACTCGGTAGAAAGTTATATTTATAAATATCACGGTGTGTATGGTAGTCCCCCGGTAAATACCCAAAAATGCCCTATAGTAGGCGTTAAAGTATCAGCGGATGGCTTAAGGGCAAGGCTTATAGTGAATAACCTGCGCAAATATTATATCCATACTATTACCCTTGACGGGATTCGTGATAAGGAGAACTATTTTAATCTCATTCACCCAACAGCATACTACACCCTCAACAATATCCCCGAAGGGCAAAAACTGTCACTGAGCGAAGTGAGCACTATCAATTCATCTAAAGCGGTAAAAACAGCCTCACTTTCAGCATCAAAGAAAGGAAAACTTTTAACTGCCGCCAGTGCGGTGCCAACTTATGATGAAGTGAAGCCACTATTACTGAAAAACACCTGCCTGTCATGCCATAGTGCCAATAAACGCCAGGTTGGTCCGGCTTACTCGGATGTAGCAAAAAGAAAATACAGTGTGAATGAGTTGGTGCAGCTGATCAGCAATCCTAAGCCCGAGCATTGGCCGGATTATTCGACCCCGATGCCGCCGATGCCGCAGGTGCCTAAAGACGAAGCCAGGAAGATAGCGCTTTGGATAAAATCACTTGCTAAATAATGAGAATTATGAGAAATAAATCGACAATCAACATATAAAAATTGAGAAAAATCAAGAAAAATTGAGAAAAAACTATGAAAGGCCATCCCGGTCATAAAAATTATTGGCGCGGGCCTTTGGTCTGGAAAAAACCTTTTTACCGGAGTTTCAAATTATAGAAAATAACCGGTTCGCAGTGTTTAATTCTTACATCCCAACCCTTGATTTTTTGCCAAACATTGTTTTTTATTTACACTAATTATAAATATATCCTAAAAATGAAACAACTTGTAATGTTCGCAGTGTTATTGGCCGRTTCGGCAATAACAGCTTATGCGCAGCAAACCGGGAAACCGGAAGATACCGAATATTGGTCGCCGGTACCGGCTGTGGTAACTCCGGCCAAAAACGTGGGCGGGGCGCCGTCCGATGCCATCACTTTATTTGATGRCAAAAACCTGGATGAATGGGTAGCCACCAATGATTCCACATCGGCACATAAATGGAAGGTTGCCGGTAAGATAATTACGGTTGATAAAACTGCAGGCGATATTCAAACCAAAAGAAAGTTTACCGATTTCCAGCTGCACATCGAATATCGGATTCCATCAAATATTACAGGCAGCGGACAGGGGCGGGGCAACAGCGGTATTTTCCTGGCTGCATTACCATGGGGCGCCGGTGGATACGAGCTACAGGTGCTTGATAACTATAATAACAAAACGTATGTTAACGGCCAGGTAGGCAGTTTGTACAAACAATCGCCGCCATTGGCAAATGCCTGCCGCAAACCCGGCGAATGGCAGTATTATGACGTGATATGGACAGCGCCCCGCTTTAACGAAGACGGAACTTTAAAATCGGCAGCACGGGCAACGGTTTTGCATAATGGGGTGCTTGTTCAAAACAACACGGCATTAAAAGGCGATACCCCATACATCGGCCAGCCCGAATACCGTAAACACGGCGCCGAACCCATTAAATTACAAGCCCATGGCGACAAAAGCGAACCGATAAGCTACCGGAATATTTGGGTAAGGGAGCTGTAAAGCCTGCACTTTATAAATAATTTGAACAGCCTGGGTATCAAACGCCCCAGGCTGTTTTTTTATAACCTGTTTACTTCTGCTAAACTTTATACCATGCTTGTTTCTATGCGCTCAATACGCTAAATTCGTTCATGACCAATAACCGACGCAGTTTTATCAGGCAGGCGGCCGTGCTTACCGGCGCTTTTTCGGCATCGAGCCTGTTTAGCCAGGCACATGCCTATGAATGGAGATCTGCCGAAAATAAAATAACCCATTTAACACCCCAGCAGGTGGCGCAGGATGAGGATTTCTGGGGCGTTATCCAGCGGTCGTATTCGGTAAGCACCAATATCATAAATCTTAATAACGGGGGCGTTTCGCCTTCGCCGCTGGTGGTGCAGCAGGCGGTGGAGCGGTATAACCAGCTAACTAACGAAGGCCCGTCATACTATATGTGGCGCATACTTGACGAGGGCCGCGAACCGCTGCGCGAGAAACTGGCCCTGCTGGCCGGTGCCTTACCCGACGAGATTGCCATTAACCGCAATGCTACCGAGTCGCTTAATACCATTATATACGGGTTGCCATTAAAAAGCGGCGATGAGGTGATAGGCGCCAAACTGGATTACCCGCACATGGTACAGGCCTATCGGCAGCGGGCATTGCGCGAAGGGATTGTATACAAACAACTAACCTTCGATTTTCCGATTGAGAATGATGCGCAAATTGTAAAAGCTTACCAGGATGCTATCACCCCAAAAACAAAACTGATACACGTTACGCACATCATTAATTATGTGGGGCAGATTATGCCGGTTCGCAAAATATGCGATATGGCCCATGCTCGTGGCATCGAGGTTATTGTTGATGGGGCGCACTCCTTCGGCTTATTGGATTTTAAGATTCCCGATCTTAATTGTGATTACTTTGGCACCAGTTTGCACAAATTCCTCTCGGCGCCTATAGGCAGCGGGATGATGTGGATTAAAAAAGAAAAAATTGCTAAAGTATTGCCCCTCTTGTGCGATGACAATCCCCAGGGTCCCGATATTCGCAAATTTGAAAACCTGGGTACGCGCAGCTTCCCGATAGAGCAGGGGATTGGCGAGGCCGTAAACTTTCAGCTGGCTATTGGCAGCAAACGTAAAGAGGAACGGATTCGTTACCTTAAAAATTACTGGGCGGCCAAAGTACAACAGCTGCCCAAAGTAAAACTGCATACTTCGCTGAAACCCGAATATTCATGTGCCATATGCGGCGTATCTGTTGATGGCGTAACCCCTGCACAACTGGAGGCCGCGCTGTTTAACCAATATAAGATCCATACGGTATCTATCGTGTTTGAAAAMGTTAGCTGTGTACGCATAACCCCACATGTGTATACCACAATTGCCGACCTGGATAAACTGGTAAAAGCAATTACCGAAATAGCCGGAAAGACTGGATAATACCACCCGGGACCTTTCTGCTTTAAGTTAAAATTGCCCCGGTTTGAATTTACGGGACAGCCTTTGTATTGATCGGTATTTCAAGCTAAATAATTAAACAAAAACTAAACAAATTCCTCATTATCTGGTTTATAGGTATATCAGATGTTCCGGATCTTTTTGGTCATTGGAGGGGTAAATCAGAAGTCTGTTATTGTTAAATATCATTAATTCAAATGACCATCGTCATTAATTAATGAATAGTTATTTCAGAATTTTATATTATAAAATCAATTGACAATAACGATGAAAACAATACTTGTCCCAACCGATTTTTCAGACAATGCAACGCATGCTGCTGAATACGCTTATAACCTGGCAAAACATCTTAAAGCTAAAATGATATTGTGTAATGCCTTCATGGTTCCGGCCGCCATGCCAGAAGCCGGCATGGTAATTTGGCCAATGGATGATTATGAACACATAATGGATGATAGCATACAGGAGCTTAAGAAATTGGCCGCCAGGTTAGCGGGTGAGGATTTAAGGGATGAGGTTAAACCTAAAATAACCTGTGTTAACGAAATGGGCGATTTTAACACCATACTAAAAGGGTTTGAAAATAAGGATATTGATATAATAGTTATGGGAACTCATGGCAGCGGCCTCAGTAAAGTTCTTTTAGGAAATCATGCCAAAGGAGCTATTGATTACGTTTCAAAACCCCTGCTGCTAATTCCTCCAAAGGTTGCTATCAAACCTATAAAGAAAATTGCTTTTGCTACGGATTTTAAACATCCTGAAGAAGATTTGAAATTTGTGTATGAACTGATACCGGTTGCCAGGATGCTGGATGCCGAAATACTAATTACTCACGTAGTTAAAGATAAAGAGCCAGCAAGTGGTTTTAAAGAACTTATAGAGCCATTCCTGAATGAGTTATCAAACAAAAGCAATTATCCTCATATATATTACCGCATTTGCGAGGGCGCCAGGGCTACCGATGGGCTAAACTGGTTGTGTGAATTTGGTCACATTGATATTTTGGCAATGGTGCATCACTCGCATAGCTTTTTGCATGGTTTGTTAAACGGAAGCGCTACACAAAAAATGGCAAGCCGGATAGAAATTCCACTGCTTGTATTTCACTCACAGAATTAATGATATATATAGTTAATAATAACCTGAAAAGCTCCGCGCAACGGGGCTTTTTAGGTTATTAAGGTAAAAAATACCAATCAAATTAACACTTGCATAAGGTGACCACCGTCATTGTTTACCATAGCAGTGCATCATTTTTTAGCGGTATGTAATCATATAGCTTTACCGGTAATAAAAACAGCCATCTAACTAATTGTCCTTTTCTCATTATTCAAATGTTCGAAAAAGCAAATTCATACCTACTATCCATTAACGGCGGCTCATCCAGCTTAAAGTTTAAGCTATATATCTCCGGCTCAAATAAATTGGCGTTATGCGGCTCGGTAGATCATATTGGTACCCAAACTGGCCAGCTTGTTATAAGAAACAGTGATCATGAGCCGGTATTTAAATTGGTTGAGAATTTTGAAGATCAATTTAATGCCGCTACAGAACTAATCAGCTGGTTTAAAAATAATCAGCAACAGTATGATATCATAGCTATAGGGCATCGCCTTGTACAAGGTGGTCCCAATCACCGCATCCCTGAAATTATAACAGACGAATTATTACACTCGCTAAATGAGTTTATTTACTTGGCGCCCAATCATCTGCCTAATGAAATAAAGATGATTCAATTATTTCAAGCGGCGTTCCCGGGTATACCACAAGTGGCTTGTTTTGATACCGCATTTCACCAGAATATGCCTTTCTGTTCAAAATACTATCCGCTGCCATCAAAATTTGCAGAAAAAGGGCTTATTCGATATGGCTTTCACGGTTTATCATATGAATATATAATGATGGCGCAAAAAGCAACATCAGCTCCAAGCGGAAAAATTGTAATAGCGCACCTGGGTAATGGTGCAAGTATGGTAGCTGTAAGAAACGGGGTTGGCATCGATACCACAATGGGGCTCAGTCCCATGGGGGGGCTGGTAATGGGAACCCGTTCTGGTGATCTTGACCCCGGGGTAATATTGTTTTTGCTTAAACAAGAAAAACTAACACCCGATGAAATAGATGATCTGTTAAGTAAACAATCGGGTTTAAAAGCCATTGCCGGTACCAGTGATGTACAGGAGTTGTTAAAAAATGAAGCAACAGATACCAGGGCCCGGGAGGCTCTTGCGGTGTTTTGTTACAACGCCCGAAAATGCATTGGGGCACTGGCCGCGGCAATGGGGGGGCTTGATGTACTGATATTTACCGGGGGGATAGGTGAAAATTCAGCAATAATAAGGGAACGGATCTGTAGTGAACTTGATTTTCTGGGGATATCAATCAATCAAAAATTTAATTATAACCGGCAGGAAGTTATATCAACCGAACAAAGCCGGGTTAAGGTAAAAGCTATAGCAACAGATGAGGAATGGGTGATTGCTAAACATACACAAACCATTATTGATAACATTAAAACAAAGGAATTATGCAACTGATAGTGAACTACGATTTGGAAAAAATGAATTCTTACTGGCAGGCTATTAACTATTTATCTGCCGGGCAAATTTATCTGCAGGATAACGCAATGTTAAAAGAGCCGTTAAAGCCCGGGCATATTAAACCAAGATTACTCGGCCATTGGGGCACATCACCAGGATTAAACCTGGTATACGTACACCTTAACCGGCTTATAAAAGAAACGGATGCAGATATCTTATACATATGCGGCCCGGGTCATGGAGCACCGGCCATAATTGCACATACCTACCTCGAGGGCACATATTCGGAAATATATCCGCGGGTAGGGCAAAATGAAGAAGGAATGCTGCAATTATTCAGGCAATTCTCTACGCCTGGCGGTATCCCCAGCCATGTAAGTGCACATACACCCGGATCCATTCATGAAGGCGGCGAGCTGGGATATTCACTTGTGCATGCTTTTGGCGCTGTGTTTGATAACCCCGACCTGATAGCTGCCTGTGTTGTAGGCGACGGGGAGGCCGAGACAGGTCCGTTGGAAGGTAGCTGGAAATCTGTTGCTTTTTTAAATCCGGCAAGAGACGGAGCCGTTTTACCTGTTTTACACCTGAATGGGTACAAAATTTCGGGGCCAACCGTATTAGCGCGAACGGATGACGATGCACTTCGGGCATTGTTCACAGGGTACGGATACGAGGTGTTTTTTGTTGAGGGGGATGACCCTATGGCTGTACACCGGCAAATGGCAGAAACATTGGATCGTGTTTATGAAATAATTAGGAGGATTCAGTATGCAGCGCGGGTGGATGGCTTTATAACGCCGGTTTGCTGGCCGATGATTATATTGAGAACACCAAAAGGCTGGACCGGGCCAAAAGAATGGAATGGTGTGCCGATTGAAAATACATTCCGCTCGCACCAGGTTCCGCTAACCGGGTCAAAGGAAGATCCTGCAAAATTAAAAGTGATTGAAGAGTGGATGCGAAGTTATAACCCCGAAAAATTATTTGACAGGAACGGCAAGCTTATTCCAGAACTTGCAGAACTTGCACCAACAGGTAATAAACGCATGAGTGCAATACCATTTGCAAATGGCGGCCTGTTGCTAAAAGAATTAAAGCTGCCCGATTTTAAGGATTATGAGCTGCGTGTTACCACTCCGGGCATAGTTGAAGCCGAAAGTACCCGCAACTTAGGGAAATATCTCCGCGATGTTTTTGAGCTTAACCAGGAGAACAGAAATTTTCGCCTTTTTTGTCCTGATGAAACAACCTCAAACCGTTTGGAGGCTGTGTTTGAAGTAACTAATCGTTGCTTTATGAAAGAGATACTTGCTACGGATGAGAAGCTTGCACCAGATGGGCGTGTGATGGAGGTTTTAAGCGAGCATCTTTGCGAAGGATGGCTTGAAGGTTATCTTTTAACCGGAAGGCACGGGCTTTTTCCTTGTTACGAAGCGTTTGTAACCATAGTTGACTCTATGGTAAACCAGCATGCCAAATGGGTGAAAACTGCCCATGAATTACCGTGGCGCAAACCCGTAGCCTCCTTAAATTACCTGCTAACTTCACATGTATGGCGGCAGGATAATAATGGTTATAGCCACCAGGGGCCGGGTTTTATTGATACTGTTATTAATAAAAAAAGCACGGTTGCCAGGATTTATTTACCACCAGATGCTAATACACTTTTATCGGTGATGGATCATTGCCTGCGGAGTAAGGATTATGTAAACGTAGTAATAGCGGGTAAACAGCCCGAATTGCAATGGCTCACCATGGATGAAGCAGTAAAGCATTGTGCTATGGGCGCTTCTGAGTGGAAATGGGCCGGTAATTGTAACAACGAAATGCCTGATGTAATATTGGGATGTGCCGGCGATGTACCCACGCTTGAAGCTGTGGCCGCCACCTGGATACTTAAACAATATTTTCCCGATCTTAAAACCAGGCTGGTTAATGTGGTTGATCTGATGGCCTTATCACCTGCTGCATATCATGCCCACGGAATGAGTGAGGAAGTGTTTAGCACTCTATTTACAGATGACGCACCTGTTATTTTTGCTTTTCATGGCTATGTACGCATCATTCATGACCTGGTGCATGGCCGGCCAGATCCGGCGAGATTCCATGTACGGGGGTATATGGAAGAGGGTACAACAACCACGCCGTTTGATATGGTAGTGTTAAACCAAATGAGCCGCTATCATTTAGCTATGGAGGCAGTTAAGCGTGTACCCCAACTGCACCAGCAGGCCGATGCGTTTATTGCCTGGTGCGATGCAAAACTTAAAGAGCACCATGAATATATCTGCCAATACCTGGATGATATGCCCGAAATAAAAAACTGGAAATGGACTGCGGTAAACGAAAGTGAACTTATAGGCAACTAATGGCGTATAATCATATAGCATTAATATTTGTCCCCTCAGGGTCTCCTTGAAAAGGGACCCTGAGGGAGTTTACAGGGTGTTGAATTTGGATATTCGATCTGCATAGTTCCTCAGGGTCCTCTGCGAGAGACCCTGAGGGGACAAGAATTATTTCTGCCATAGCAATACGTTATTTTTAGAAGCCTATAATTATATATTTTTTAATTATATATATACAAAACTATATGTGGCTATTTCGGGTTATTTGGGTAAATTTCAATAATGATTAATAAAAAGGAAATCTTTGGCTACGTGCCAAACAAAAACTATAAAGCGGGTGTGGCTTATTTTTCAATGGAGTTTGCCGTTGATCAATCTTTAAAAATTTACAGCGGTGGCTTGGGTTTCCTGGCTGGTTCGCATTTACGCAGCGCGTACGAGTTGAAACAAAATTTACTGGGTATTGGCATGCTTTGGACATACGGTTATTACGACCAGGTAAGAGGTACCAGTGCGCTAATGAAACCGGACTTTATTAAAAAGGAATACTCATTTTTGCAGGATACCGGGATTGTTTTAACGGTTTATATTCACAGCGCACCTGTTTATGTTAAGGCATATTTATTAAAGCCCGAAACCTTTGGTACAGCGCCGCTGTTTTTGCTAAGTACCGATATTGCCGAAAATGATGAAGTATCGCGCTCAATTACACACCGCTTATACGATGCAAATGAAACTACGCGGATAGCGCAAAGTATAGTTTTAGGCATTGGTGGGGCAATGTTATTAGATGCTTTAAAAATAGTGCCCGGTGTTTACCATATGAATGAAGGGCATTCAATACCACTCGGTTTTTACCTGTACAAGAAGTTTAATAAGCTTAGYGAAGTAAAGAAAAGAGTAAGGTTTACTACCCACACACCAGAAATGGCCGGGAATGAAGAACACGATTATGCGCTGCTAAATGATATGTCGTTTTTTTACCAGATGGATCAGCATGAGGCTAAGTCATTATTAGGTTTAAACGGCGGAGGATTTAATTATACTTTGGGAGCCTTAAAATTTGCAGGTAAAGCCAATGGTGTTTCAAAGCTACATGGTGAAGTAGCCAGGCAAATGTGGGGCGACAATCCTGGCATTTGCGAAATTACTTCCATAACAAATGCGCAGAATAAAAGTTACTGGGTAGATAAGGAATTAAACACTGCCATTACTAACGGTGATGACCTGGTTATTGCCGAAAGAAAAAAAGAATTGAAGGTCGCGCTTTTTAAAATAGTTGCAGATCAATGCGGGAAAATATTTGATGAAAATGTACTAACCATTGTTTGGGCAAGGAGGTTTGCCACCTATAAAAGGGCCGACCTTATTATGTATGATTGGGAAAGATTTCTGAAACTTGTTAATAACAAAAAAATGCCCGTACAGATCATCTGGGCTGGCAAGCCATATCCGGGAGATGACGGCTCTGTTAACTTATTTAATCAAATTATATTAAAAACAAAGCAATTCGCTAATTGTGCTGTGTTGACCGGCCATGAGCTCGACTTATCTGCGCAACTCAAAAAAGGTGCGGATGTATGGCTAAATAACCCCCAAATGTACAGGGAGGCATCTGGTACGAGTGGAATGACGGCTGCTATGAATGGTGTAATCAATGTTTCGTTACCTGATGGCTGGGTGCCGGAATTTGCCAGGGATAAGAAAAACTGCTTTATTATACAACCTGCGGCAGATGAGCTTCCCTATGACAAGAAAAACTCGGTGGAAAACCATAACCTTCTTGAAATTTTAGAAAAACAGGTTTTACCACTGTACTATAATGATCAAAAAAAATGGTTAAAAATCATAAAAGAAGGTGCTAAGGATGTTGTRCCGGCATTTGAATCAGCAAGAATGGCTGCGGAATATTACGAAGTGCTATATAATGTTTAATTATATTATTTGCTAAGCCCGAATGGTGATGAAGAGCAGGTTGTTATGTGATTAAGGTCATTAGTTAGCTGTAAGT
>NZ_JBFUKF010000040.1:0-23514 GCF_056400985.1 Mucilaginibacter sp. P4_G9
GGATTAGTTATACAGAAATTTCCCGGCGCACCGCAAATGGGCTTTCCTTTGATACGAACGGCTACCAACTGGAGCCGCAATGGCAAATAAATTTTGTTTCTAATGATTCTGTAAGCATTTACAGCCCCACAAAGGGTCGGTTTATTAACTTCCCGCTCACCCGTGGGTACGATTCTATTTTTAACACCGCCAGAACATGGCTCAAGGTTAAAAAAATGAACAAAGACAGCCTTAAGCTGGAAATACTTGAAGCCTACGGTGATACCGTTGATACAGGGGGCGCCAAAGTTTACATGACCTTTTATGCAGATGATTACATCAAAAACGAACTTCATAGCGATACAGCAAAACTAAAAAAGCCTACAAGTAAAGATTCTTCATTTGTAAGATCATTATCAGACGCTGCAAGTAAAGATTATAAGAAAGCTTTTTCGGCAAGGCAACCGGTTGAACTTATTAGCAAAAGCCCACAGGTAAGGGTAAAAAAATGGGTTGCAGAGGGCGACCTGTTTAATCATTTCGATACCACTGACAATTATATGAGCCCAACATATGACATTGCCATCAGCAAAGCAAATACTAACTTTTATTATTCATTCACCGTTATTGTTGATGTAGCCGGACAGATGCACTACGGCAAACCATTAATACCTTTTTTCGACAAATCTTTTAAAGATAATTACATCCGTCTTTCACAGTCGGTTATGGATGGTTATCTTAAATATTATCTGCAGGTGATTCCGGGTAAAACCCTTGGGACGCCCCATGCAAGTGTGATCAATGTACACGTGGAAGGAAAAACGGGGGTTTAGTTAAACTTTAAATTATAAACTGAGCCAATTAAATTTATTGAATTAACATTAAACGCGTGATCTGCAGACCATAGTAATACCTATGATTAAAAACTATTTTAAATTTGCCATTAGAAATTTCTGGCGCCACAAACTTTTCACGCTTATTAACATCATTGGCTTATCTGTAGGCGTTAGCGCCGCGTTGGTCATTTACCTCATTGTACATTTTGATTTTACGTTTGATAAATTCCATAAAGATGGCGACCGCATTTATCGTGTAGTAACCAGTTACACGGTTAATGGCAATTTATCATATAGCAGCGCCTCATCATGGCCTCTGCCAGATGAGGCAGAAAAGCAAGCCACCGGGATAGAAAAAGCTGCCCCTTTTGAAACCCTCGCGCACCTTGATGTTGTGATATCTAATGGGCAGGCCGCTGCAACGCGTTATAAAGAACAGGACGATATGCTTTATGCTGATGAACGTTATTTTAAGCTGTTCAATTACCATTGGCTTGCTGGCTCGGCAAAAACGGCGTTAACCGGTATTAACCAGGTGGTTTTAACCGCCGCCAGAGCTAAACTGTATTTCCCCAATCTATCTCCTGCCGAAGTAATAGGCAAAACAATCATTTACGATAGGCATTATGATCAACAAACATCTGTTGTTACCGGCATTGTGGAACTACCCGCCGGCAATACTGATCTTGCTTTTCATGATTTTATCTCCTTAAATACATTAAAGGCTAATAAAGACTTAAAATATAAGTTTGCCGATTGGCACCCCAATACAAATTTGGCCTGGGACCAATATTTTATAAAATTATCAGCAGGTACCTCTGCTTCCTCGGTGGAAAAACAGTTAAATACTATATTAAAGGCCCATACTGTTACAGATCAGTTATTCAAAAGCCAGTCTTACCAGCTTCATTTACAGCCGTTGGCCGATGTCCATTTCGATAACAGGTACGGCATATTTTACAACCGGTCTACAGCCAGCAAGCCAACTTTGTATGGCTTAATTGCAATTGCAATTATGTTGTTACTATTGGGCTGCATCAATTTTATCAACTTAACAACTGCTCAGGCTTCACAAAGGGCCAGGGAAATAGGTATCCGAAAAACTTTGGGTAGTAGCCGCAAGCAGCTGGTATTGCAGTTTTTGTTTGAAACTTTTTTTGTAACACTTTTTGCTGTTTTAATTGCAGTAGCCCTTACCCCCGTGTTGCTCAACATATTCTCGGGCTTTATACCCGCTGGTATCAAGGCCGATTTTACCAGGTTAAACCTTATTTTGTTTTTATCCGCCTTAACAATTACGGTAAGTCTTATCGCAGGTATTTACCCGGCTATGGTGCTATCGGGCTATAAAACGCTGCAGGTGCTTAAAAACCAGTCGCGTTTTGATAGTACACAAACCAGGAACGCTTTTTTGCGCAAAAGTTTAACAGTTACGCAGTTTGTTATAGCACAATTTTTTGTGATGGCAACATTGTTGGTTAGTAAACAGGTATATTATGCATTACACAAAGATTTGGGTTATAAAAAAGATGCTATTCTGATTATAGAAACTCCGTGGCAAAACCGTTCGATGCAAGTTCAGCACTTTTTCAGAAACAAATTAATGGCTATTCCACAGGTTAAGCAGTTGAGTATGGGCATTGATGCGCCGGCATCTGATTATACAGATATGCAGCAATCCACTTACAACGATGGCACAAAAGAGATTAAAACAGATGTATTGCCAAAGTACGGTGATGAAAATTACACCAGGATTTATCATTTAAAATTGATAAAAGGCAGAACGTTGGAACAACGTGATACCCTAAGCGGCATGCTCATTAATGAAACCTATGCCAAAGCAATTGGTTTTAAAAATCCTGCCGATGCGATTGGAAAAACCATAACCTTTCATGGCAAAAGACAAGTTACCGGTGTACTTGCAGATTTTTATCAGTCATCGCTACATAACGTAATTAAACCTGTAATACTGATAGTCCAGGGTGGACAATATTTTAACAGAACGTTCCATATCGCCTTAAACCCACAAACTACCCCCGGCGATTGGAAAAAAGCCATCGCAGCTATGCAAAGCGAATGGAAACAAGCCTACCCGGAGCAAGATTTTGATTTTCACTTTTTTGACGAAAATATAGCCAGGTTTTATGAAAGCGAACAACGCACCTCTACCCTACTTAGCTGGACAACCGGCTTATCTATATTAATCAGTTGCCTGGGCCTTTTAGGCCTTACCATATACACTACAAACCAACGCACCAAAGAGATTGGCATCCGTAAAGTAGTAGGCGCCTCCGTTGGCCAGATAGTGACGCTGTTATCAAAAGAGTTGGTTTTACTTATTATGCTTGCGTTTATGGTAGCAACCCCGATTGCCTGGCTGGCCATAAATAAATGGATACAAAGCTTTACCGACCGCACCCCTGTAAGCTGGTGGATATTTGCGTTAAGTGGCGGCGGAATGCTAATTGTGGCGATGATTACATCAAGCTTTCAAACTATAAAAGCAGCCATTGCTAATCCTGTAAAAAGCTTAAAAAGTGAGTAGCGTTAAGTCAACAGTACTGGGTAGTAAATTATAAGCCGGATTTGCTCTTTTTTGACATCGAACTTAAGACTTTCGACTAAAGGCTACATCAATTTAGGTTGCAACGACACTATTGTCTTTTGTCTTTTATCCAAAAATCCTTCATCATTTTACCGGTTTATTGAATTATATATATCTTTAAGCCGTATGCTATCTATCAATAAAAAAACATTAAAGCTGGTTGGTTTTACGCTGCTTACTGCTATTTCAATTATCCAAACAGGTTGCGGCGGCCCCAATAAAGGTAAAAAGCAACTCATAGATTTTAAGCCCTATAATGGTATCAATTATTCAGAAGTATCCCGCAGGCAAAAAAACGGGCTTTCGTTTAATGAATATGGCTACCAGCTGGAGCCTCAATGGAAAATGAAGTTTGTGTCAGACGATTCTGTAAGCATATACAGTCCTACAAAAAGAGCTTTTATCAACTTTCCGCTCACCCGCGGTTACGACTCTATTTTTAATGCGGCACGATCATGGTTAAAGGTTCAAAAAATCAGTAAAGACAGCCTTGTTCTCGAGATCATTAAACAAAAAGGCGATTCGCTGGATATTAAAGGCACCAAGGTGTACATGCGTTTTTTTGCAGACAACTATGTAAAAAACGTATTGCACAGTGATACATCCATATTAAGGCGCCCAAGCCGCCAGGATACCCTGTTCATCCAATCTATAGCTTTAAAGGCAAACAGGGATTATAAAAAAGCATTTTCAGCCAGGCAACCAGTTGAACTTATCAGCAAAAGCCCGCAGGTAAAAGTTACCCGCCGTACTACCAAACCCGAAATTGAAAACAATTTCGACCCATCTGATGATTATCTCGATCCTACTTATGATATTGTTATTAATAAGGCTTATAAGGATTTTTATTACTCTTTCACCATGTATGTTGATGATAAAGGCGGGATGTATTATGGTATACCCCTTATTGACCTTGGCTTAAGCGGCCCCGAATTTGAGCAGGCCTACAGCCGGATGGCGAGCGGTATTATGGACAGCTATTTTAAATTTTACTTAAATGTTAAACCAGGATCAACGCTTGGAATAGTACATTCCAGTATGATATCTGTGCATGTGGAAGGAAAAACCGCAGCAGCCAAATAGCAGCCAACTGTATTACAGGGTTTGTTTTGGTGGCATAAAAAGTAACAATTATGTTATTATAAAACCTGTGCACATAATTGCCCTTACCTTTCGGGCTGCGAAGTACGTTATTAGGCAATTTTGCGTACCAGTACGTGTAATTTAACCTATAAAACTTCGTTCAAAATTCTGCCGGGTTGTAAAAAAATGTTAAATCATATGTGTGCCCGGTATGCAACAACCCTAAATGTTTATATTAGCCCCGTTAGCCGCTTTATATTATATTAATGATATCAAGAAAATTTTTACTCGTAGTATCCCTGTTATTATCTTTTAGTTTAGCCGCACTGGCCCAGCAGGATAGCATCCCCATTAACACCATTATCGAAAAAACCTCCAAATATTCGGCAGCGTTCCCTATCGAAAAGGTTTACCTTCATTTAGATAAACCTTACTATGCCGCCGGCGATACCATTTGGCTTAAGGCTTATGTTACTGTTGAAAAACACCAGCCATCCGCACTTAGCGGTATTGTGTATGTCGACCTGCTTAATAGCCAGGATTCGGTACTGGCAGGTCTTAGATTACGGCTCAAAAACGGTTTTGCCAACGGCAATATAACGCTCGACGGCGAAACATTTAAGCAGGGTGCCTATAGGATAAGGGCCTATACAAACTGGATGCGCAATTTTGATCCGGATTATTTTTTTGACCGTACCATAAATGTAGGCAATGCCATTGATAACAAGGTAAACACCTATATATCCTTCAAAAGTTCGGGTAAAAAAGGTGGGCTTATAAAGCTTAATGCAAACATCCTCTATAAAAATCCATCGAGCGTACCCTATGCCGATAAAAAAGTAAACTGGCAATTGGTACGCAACGGCGATGCCGTAAGCAAAGGTCGGGGCACAACAGATGCCAACGGCAACCTTTTGGTAGAGATTCCAGAAAATAATGCAGAAACTATTACATCCGGATCATTAGTAACAGCTATTGATATGGGCGACCGCCAGTTTGTTACCAACACTTTCCCGTTAAACGGCTCCATTACTAATTTTGATGTACAGTTTTTTCCCGAAAGCGGGCAGTTAACCAATGGCATACGTACAAAAATTGCATTTAAGGCCATTAACGCAAAAGGTTTGGGTGCAGATGTTAAAGGAAATATTACCGATGATAAAGGTGCCGAAGTTGCCACATTTGCATCAAGTCATTTGGGTATGGGCGTATTTGGCATAACACCCGAAAGTGGTAAGATCTATACGGCAAACGTTACCTTTCCAAACGGCTCAACAGCTACTTATAAACTGCCCCGGGTACAAAATATGGGCATAAGCCTGGCTGCTTATAATAACGACCCTGAAAACCTGACTGTTAAAATATCGGCCAATGATGTATTTTTACAGCGTAAGCAAAACAAAAGCTTTTACCTGGTAGCGCAAAGCGGCGGCATTATTTATTATGCTGCTTCAACAGTGCTGCAAAACCTTAGCTATTCGGCCAATATCCCTAAAAATAAGTTCCCTACGGGTATTTTGCAGGTAACGCTTTTTTCATCAGGTGGCTATGCTTTGTGTCAGCGCGTAGTTTTCATTCAGCATAATGATCAGTTAAGTCTTACTTTAAAAACCGATAAACCATCCTATACCGTAAGGCAAAATGTAAAAATGTCAGTAACGGCACTTAACAAAACCGCTCCTGTTATAGGCAGTTTTTCGGTTGCTGTTTTGGATGATGCTACCATACCATCAGATGAAAACAATGAGCAAACCATTTTAAGCAACATCCTTTTAACATCAGACCTGAAAGGCTACATAGAAAAACCCAACTACTACTTTAACAAACCCGACCAGGAAAAACTGGATAACCTTGATATCCTGATGCTTACCCAGGGCTACAGCCGTTTTAGTTTTGAGGATATCCTGGCCGATAAAACCCCGCCAATTTATGTGGCTCCCGAGCAGGGCATTGAAGTATCGGGTATATTGCGTACCAATACAGGTTTACCGGTAAGTAAAGGCAGTATCAGGCTGCTTGTTCCTGATAATAATTTCTCGGCCGAAACGCTAACAGACATGTCGGGTAATTTTAAATTCGCGGATGTGGCTGTGAGAGATACTTCAAAGATTACCCTGAGCGCCCGTAATAACGTAAACAGTAAAAACATGGTGATCAATGTAAACGGCGAAATTTATCAGAAGATCAGCAAAAACAACAACGTAGCCGATGAAATAGTAAATATCGATAGTGTTATACGCCCTTATCTTGAAAACAGCCGTAAACAATACCAAAGTTCAAGGGTGCTTAAAGAGGTAGTGATAAAGGCCAAAACCGTTGTTAAAAAAGCAAGCCATAGTGATTATGGCACCTTTTCGGGTTTAAGTCCGCAGGCTGATCACGAAATAAATTCCGATCAGTTAAAAGGATGTCCTATTTTGATCAACTGCTTAAGCACAATGGCCCTGGGTTTAACATATGTTGATAATAACTTTTATGTTACCCGCGATTATAACCAGGGTAAAAAGCTGCCGGTACAAATTTATGTAGGCAGTATGCCTGTTGAGGTTAGCTTTTTATCTACCATTACCGGCGACGAGGTTGAATCGGTAGAGATATTTATGAAAGATGGTTTAAGTGGAATTAACCGGCTAAGCAATACAAATGGTGTACTGGTTATTAATAAAAGAATTGTTAAAAAACAAAAGATCTCTCTTTCGCAGCTGATGGCGCTTATACCAAAGCAAAACGTAATTACGTTTGCCGTACAAGGCTATAGCAAAGCAAAAGATTTTTATGTACCTAAATATGAGGTGGGTAAAAGCAGTGTTATAGGTCTCGATCTGCGCAACACCATTTACTGGAACCCAAAGATCATTACCGATAAAAACGGCGTGGCAACCTTTAGCTTTTACAACAGCGACGCACGCGGCTCATACCGTGCAATAATTGAAGGCATTGACGGCGATGGCAACTTAGGCAGGCAGGTAGTACGCTTTAATGTGAAGTAAGTTTTTTGGACGTTCGGACGAAGGACGTTCGGACAAAAGACGTTCGGACAAGGGATTAAGGACGGAAGGACAAAGGAACATATCCTTTGTCCTTTTTCTTTTCATCCTTTATCCAAATATCTTTTAGTCTTTTGTCCGAAAATCCTTTTTCTGAAAGTCCTTTGTCCGAAAGTCTTCTCCGAACATCCTTTCCTCTTTTATCGTAAAAAAAGTTTAATTTTATTAAACACATAAACTTATCATCATGAATCCTTCATTAATTAATTGGCTGGCGGTTATAGTAGCTGCCCTGTCTTCGTTTTTAGTTGGTGGTATCTGGTATTCGCCTGTGCTGTTTGCCAACACCTGGGTAGCCGACAATAAACTCAACGTTGATGAATTAAAAGCAGCAAGCAAATTACGATCATTCGGGATGACGGCCTTGTTCTCCTTAATTATGGCTGCAAACCTTGCTGCGTTTTTAGCTGATGCCAAAACCGACTTAGCCTGGGGTACAGCTGCAGGTTTCCTGGCCGGCATCTGGACATTTAGCGCCATTGCCATCATGAGCCTGTTCGAGCTAAAAAGCTGGCGGTTGATATTTATTAATGGCGGCTACAGCCTGGTATCGTTAACGCTGATGGGTGCTATTTTGGGAGCATGGAGGTAGGTGGTTAAAATGAACAAAGCCTCAATTTATGTCCATAACTGGTATAATTAACTAATAACCCTAATCACAGCGATAACAATTTATTATACCCGGTGATGGTCGGCCTTCCACTTTTGGATAGCTTTTTTAATATCATTCGGTTTAAGGTTTTCGGTTAATGTTTTTTCAACAAGTTGTACCATTTCTTCATCAGGTGCAAAACGTAAGGCAGCTATCTGGCCAATTGTAAGGTGGCGGCTTAAGGGTTGGCGGGTAAGTATAAAATATCGCAGGCTTTCTTCGGCGCGTATGGCTCTGTCCTGCGCTTTCAAGGGGAATGCACGCATAAACCAGAATATAAAAAAGAAGCAAACAAAAACAAGTAAAAGCAGCACTGAGGTAATCTGCCCGTTGGTTTGCCATTGCTTTACTACATTTATTATTGCTAATATAAATCCCGCTAAAATGAAAACATTTAGCACATAATGATAGCCTGTTACATGACGCCTGTGATTGGCAAAATTTTGATCGGTCATTTGGATTTCTTTTTTAGCGGAAAGATAGCTTTTTAGCAGCATGTAGTTAGTATCAGGTACCGGTATGGCATCAAGATTTTGATACTTGATACTAACTACCTGATACTTATAATGAATTATGTTTATTTTCCTTAAACAATGCGGCCATATTTGAGTTGAATTTATAACCAACACCAACATTATGGCTACTACAACAGGTTCATTTGAAAAAACTTTTAGTTTAGGCGGCGATTTCACTATAAACCGCCTGGGCTATGGCGCCATGCGCATTACCGGTAAAGGCATTTGGGGCTCTCCGGCCGATAAATATGAATGTATCCGCGTATTAAAACGTGCGGTCGAACTGGGCGTAAATTTTATTGATACGGCCGATAGCTACGGCCCTAACATATCTGAAGAGTTAATAGCCCAGGCCCTTTCACCTTACCCCGACAAATTGGTTATTGGCACTAAAGGCGGCTTGCTGCGTACCGGCCCAGACGAATGGCCTATTGATTCATCGCCCCAGCATTTAATGCAGGCACTGGAAGGCAGCCTGAAGCGCTTAAAACTACCAAGAATCGACCTTTACCAGCTACACCGTATAGACCCAAAAGTACCGGCCGAAAAATCGTTTGCGTTTTTACAAAAAGCACAACAGGAAGGCAAAATCAAACACATCGGCCTATCCGAAGTTAGTATAGACGAAATAAAAAAAGCGCAGGAGTTTTTCGAGGTAGTATCGGTACAAAACATGTACAGCGTTGATAACCGTAAATGGGAGGCCGAATTGGAATATACCCGCGACCATAATATAGCCTTGATCCCATGGTGTCCGCTGGGCGGCGGTAACGTACAGGGCGAGGAAGTATTGAAACGTATAGCCGATAAGCATAACGCCACCATTCACCAGGTTGCATTAAGCTGGTTGTTGCACCATTCGCCAAATATTTTGTTAATTCCGGGCACATCAAGCGTTGAACACCTGGAAGAAAATATGAAAACTGCCGATATCCAATTATCAGAGGATGATATAGATATATTAAACACGCTGGGCGAAGTATAAAAAACTTCTTTTTAAGCAGAAAAAAGCAAAAGGATGTCATTATGTTTATGGCATCCTTTTGTTTTAGTTGAAAGCGACATAATGAACATGAAAACCAAAGAAGAAATACTAAACAGCTTTTACACCGCCGGTGCAGATGGCATGCCCGAAATATCTGCCCCCGACCTTCTTAAGGCTATGGAAGCCTACAAACAACAAAGCCTGGAAGAAACTTTTAACGCCGCCCGTAAGCTTAAAGATGAATCATCTATCCAACCCGATTACAGGTTTGCTAACTTTAATGAATACATTAAAAATATCGGGATTAAAGTATCAAAGGCAGAAAAAGATGAGCTGGGCGAACATATAGCCTTAGTTGCCAACAGCGTATTACCAAACTTTTTACCCGATGATCCTTCCGTAAATGAATTCTCATTTGATTTTAACATGATGGGAATTGGTTACACCGCTTTTTATACAAAAGACAGTGATGGCTATTGGCAAATGAAAAGATGGAAACTGGGGAGATAGGTTACTCAAAATGCAATTGCCGAAGCAATGGCGTTTTTTGCAAAAAACAGTTTAAAACGTTATTCCCGCTACAGCGTTTCGCGAAATTTTACAACTTGCAATTCCTTCTCTGGTGCATACTGCCCGGTGCTAACTAAACCGCCGCTACTTTATATGGCTTTACATCAACAGATTCCCATACCTTTTGAGTAATGTAAGGCTCGTTTTGTTTCCAGGCATCAAGCTCCTCTTCGGTTTCAAATTGCAGTATCATCACCGAGCCTATCATATTACCTTCATCATTTAATATAGCGCCGCCTAAAACATAATTTCCACTTGCTTTAAGAGCTTTGGCACCATCAAGGTGATGCGGGCGTACATTCATGCGGCGTTGCAGCGCGCCTTCGTCGGTATAGTCATATCCGGTAACCAGGTATTGTTTCATGGGGTTAAAATTTGGTAATTAATTAGCTAACCTGTCGGGCAGGTTTCTGCCTGTTTTGGTGGCTGTAAAGCTATAAAATTAAAAATGCAGACAAAATTTTACGACATATCCTCTAATTTGACGTTTTTTTCAAATTAATTTATATTTATAACTGTAAAGTTGACAATTTTTACAATATTTGTTTTCCAATAAACTAACCTGAATAATGAAGAACACTTTGCACCAGGAATTTAATAAGATTTTTAACAAAGAAGCCGACAACGCCTACTTTTCGCCAGGGCGTGTAAACCTTATTGGCGAACATATTGATTACAACGGCGGCCTGGTTATGCCGTGCGCAATTACTTTTGGTACATACCTGCTAACCTCACCTAATGAAGATGGCATTTTCCGTTTCAGGAGTTTAAATTTTTCCGACAAAAAAGATGTCCCTTTGCAAAAATCCTATGTAAAAAAAGGCGAACACTGGTTTAACTTCCCTATTGGCGTTATCAATAGTTTTGTGAAAGACGGCCATGAGCTTAAGGGTTTGGATATGCTGTTTTATGGCGATATTCCTATCGGCTCGGGCTTGTCATCTTCTGCATCTATAGAAGTAGTCACCTCTTTTGCGCTCAATGATATTTTCAGCAGCGGCTACAGCAAGCTTGACCTGGTAAAACTTTCCAAATCAGTAGAAAACAACTTCATTGGCGTAAACTGCGGTATTATGGACCAGTTTGCTGTTGCCTTTGGCGAAAAAAACAAAGCGCTGATGCTTAACTGCGACACCCTGGATTATGAGGCTGTTGACAGCAACCTGGGCGATTACGTGTTGGCCATTATCAACACCAACAAACCCCGTAAACTGGCCGAATCAAAATATAATGAACGCGTAGAAGAATGCAAGATGGCCTTAACCGCCCTTCAGCAGGAACTGAATATCAACCACTTGTGCGATATTGATGCAGAAACGCTAAAAAAATACCAACATCTGATTACTGACGCTGTTGTGCTTAATCGTGCCAAACACGTTATTGAAGAGAACGACCGGGTAAAACTTGCCGCCAGGGCTTTGGCCAATAATGATTTAGCTGCGTTTGGCAAACTCATGTATGCATCTCATGATTCGCTGCGCGATTTGTACGAAGTAAGTGGTATCGAACTTGATACTGTGGCCGAATACAGTAAAACCAATCCCAACGTTGCTGGTGCCCGTATGACAGGTGCCGGTTTTGGCGGCTGCGCGATTGCTTTGGTAAAAGGTGATGCATTTGAAGATTACAGCAAAGGCGTTACCGAATATTATACCAATAAAATAGGTTACGCGCCATCAGTATACAGCTCACTGATTGGTAACGGTGTAGGCTTGTTAAACGCAGTGGTTAGTTAAGCACTTTTTAATACTTTTGTCCGTGGTTTGTGGATTACAAACCATGGACAAATTATATGCGCAAATTAAAGTTAGATGAGCTGAACCGTGCTTCGGTTGATGAATTTAAACAGCAGGATAAGCTGCCGGTTACTGTGGTATTGGATAATGTGCGCAGTATGCACAATATCGGCTCTATCTTTCGCACTTCGGATGGATTTGCCGTAACGCAAATCTGCCTTTGCGGTATTACCGCTCAACCTCCCCACCGCGAAATTGAGAAAACCGCGCTTGGCGCCACCCAATCTGTAAACTGGATCTATTATGAAACCCCATTGCAGGCCGTTGAACAACTGCGCCGCGATGGTTACCAGATCATCGCCGTTGAGCAGGCCGAAAACAGTACGATGCTCAATGAATTCATTCCCGATCCCGCAAAAAAATACGCGCTTATATTTGGCAACGAAGTAAACGGTGTGAGCGACGAAGTGATGCAAAACATAGATACCTGTATCGAGATCCCCCAGTTTGGCACTAAACATTCATTCAACATTGTAGTTTCTGCAGGCATTGTACTTTGGGATTTTTTTGCAAAGCTGGTGGTGAAGTAGCTGGCAGTTTGCATGTGGTTAAAGACCTGCAAAGTTTTAAAACGGCGAAGCCCTCAACGGAGCCCCAATAATATTATCGGGTTAAACTTATCACATCAATTAACCCGGCGTCTTTCGATCTTACCACTTGTAATTACATATGCAAAACATATTTCCTAAATTAGCTATCGCCATTAAAATAAACCGATGAACGCCTTAGCTAAAAAACTACAAATAAAACCCGAATCACACTGGCTGCTTTATAACGCCCCGGCTAATTTTTTGGATAGTTTAACTCCCCTGCCCGATGGTGCCCAGGTAACGTTTAATACTGTCGGCGATTTCAACGGGATTCTGTTATTTGTTACTAATAGTGCGGAGCTGACAACCGAGCTTAAAGTAATTGTTCCATTGTTGAAGGCTGATACCGTTTTCTGGATTATTTACCCTAAAAAAACTTCCAACATAGTTACCGACCTGGAGATGATGAGTAGTTGGGATGAACCCACGGTATACGGCCTGCGCCCCGTTGCTTCTGCCGCTGTGAATGAAACCTGGACAGCGTTACGCTTTCGACCAATAGAACAGGTTAAAACCTCCGAAGGCCGCAATGAAGGTATCCGTAATAACGAGTATAGTGCTTATGTTGATGTTGATAATAAGATCATAACCCTCCCCGATTATATCAAATATGCTCTTGAACAGCAACCTGTTGCCCTGGCCTGGTTTCAGCAGCTCTCCTACAGCAATAAAAAAGAATATGTATTGTGGATATTAACCGCCAAACAGGAAAAAACACGTGAAGACCGTTTAATTAAAATGGTGAATATGTTGTTGGATAAGAAGAAGAATCCTTCGGATAAGTAAGCGTTTGTGCCCACTCAACACTTTGTGGTTACTACTATGACGTATTAGATTTTCAAGGTAAGGTATAGAGGGCTGCTAGTCTAAGTAACCTTTATTTGCTTACAAATAATCGCATTGAAAATGACATTTTTTCAATGCTGATAATCAGCAAGTTATAGACTTGTCATCCTGAGTTGTAAAATTCCGCGAAACGCTGAAAGGGAATGACGTATAGCGCATGGCGGCGAGTCGACTCACCCCGGCGAGGCTACGCCCACTAAAACAAAAAATGAGCTTCACCCTCTATGCGGCGTAAGCCGGAGAGAGGGTCGGCCAGCATAGCGTAGCCGGGGTGAGTCGTGGCCAGCGTTTAAGCGGATGTTTGTGTAAAACCAAACACGTCATGGGTAACGCAGTGAAGGATCTATTCGCAAACTCTACAAAGCGAAGAAGCATGGCGTATAACTGCGTTCAGGATGACAAAAGTTTTTGGCAAACGCGACAGGAATAGATACGGCGGCCCCCCTATTGCTAATGCTATGTAAAATAAAGGCACTTCGGGATAAACACCCTTAACAATTAAGTAAATTTGTTTAAACACATTAAACAAAGAAAGACTTTATATTGAATACCGACCGTCCGCCAAAAAATACCATAAATACCAAAGTAACTTTAAAGGAGCGTTTCGACGCGTTGCGCAACCTGCCCGCATTTTTTAAACTGGTATGGCAAACCAGCCGATGGATGACAGTGGTTAATGGCCTGCTGCGTATTGTTCGCTCGGCAATGCCCCTGGGTTTACTTTATGTTGGTAAGCTCATTATTGATAAGGTGGTTACTATAAGCCATAGCCCGGTTAAAGACATGACCGAACTTTGGGAGCTGGTAGGATTGGAGTTTGCCCTGGCAATTTTAACCGATGCGCTAAGCCGCGCTATTACCCTTATGGATAGCCTGCTTGGCGACTTGTTTAGCAACCATACTTCGGTAAAAATTATGGCGCATGCCGCCACGCTTGACCTTGACCAGTTTGAAGATTCGGTGTTTTATGATAAACTGGAACGTGCCCGGCAACAAACCGTAGGCCGCACCATATTACTATCGCAGGTAATGAGCCAGGTGCAGGACCTCATTACTATGGGTTTTTTGGCTGTAGGGTTAATGACCTTTAATCCATGGCTCATTGTTTTGTTGTTAATTGCCATAATCCCGGCTTTTTTGGGCGAATCGTATTTTAACGACATAAGTTATGCCCTCACCCGGGGCCAGACACCCGAACGCCGTGAGCTTGATTACATCCGCTACCTTGGCGCCAGCGATGAAACCGCTAAAGAAGTAAAGATCTTTGATCTTTCGGATTTTATTATCAATCGCTTTAAACAGCTATCGGGCAAGTTTTACAACGATAATAAGCGCCTTGCTGTTAAACGCTCGTTATGGGGAACATTTTTTGCTATGCTGGGTAGTTTGGGCTATTATGGGGCCTATGTGGTTATTATTATGAGGGCAGTGCAGGGTAGCGTTACTATTGGCGAGCTGGCTTTCCTGGCAGGTTCATTCCGTCAGTTGCGCGCTTTGTTAGAAGGGATCCTTACCCGTTTTACCGCGGTATCGCAGGGTGCTATTTACCTGCGCGATTTTTTTGAATTTTTTGAGATAGAACCTAAAATAAAACGGACAGAAAACGCACTGCCCTTCCCTAAAACCATACAGCAGGGTTTTACTTTTGAGGATGTGGGTTTTAGATATGTAAATACCGACAAGTGGGCCAACCGGCATTTGAATTTTACACTATATCCCGGCGAAAAACTTGCCCTGGTAGGCGAGAACGGAGCTGGGAAAACCACCCTGGTAAAATTACTATCCCGCCTTTACGACCCTACGGAAGGCCGTATTTTGCTGGATGGTATTGATCTGCGTGATTATGACCTTGCCGATCTGCGGCTTAATGTAGGGATCATTTTCCAGGATTATTTACGCTACCAGATGAGTTTTGCACAAAATATAGCTGTTGGTAAAATAAGCGAGCAGGATAACAGGCCGTTGATAGTGAATTCGGCCAGGCAAAGCCTTGCTGACGTGCTTGCAGCCAAATTACCCGACGCTTATGACCAGCAATTGGGTAAACGCTTTGCCGATGGTGTTGAACTATCGGGCGGCGAATGGCAAAAGGTTGCCCTTGCCCGTGCGTACATGCGCGATGCGCAATTACTGATACTTGATGAGCCAACATCGGCACTTGATGCCCGCGCCGAATTTAACGTTTTTGAACGCTTTGCCGAGCTTACCAAAGGCCGGTCGGCAGTGCTGATATCACATCGCTTCAGTACGGTACGTATGGCCGACAGGATTCTTGTATTGGAAAAGGGCGAACTGGTAGAAATTGGCAGTCACGAAGAGTTGCTGCTTAAAGGCGGGCGTTATGCCGGGTTATTTGACCTGCAGGCGGCGGGGTATAGATAATGGTGAGTGGTGAGTGGTTAATAAAATTGCCATACAATTTAGTCAAAAATTATGGTAATCCGTTAAATCAGATAAGCAGGTTCAGGGAGACTGAATTGTAATAGATTTGTTACAAAAAAAGCAATTCCCGCTATGTTTCCTATAAATAATGCCAATAAAACACTATTTTCCTTAAAAATTGCGTAAAACTACGTATGCATTTTCAGTGAAATCCCTATATGTTTTTTGTATATCAAACCTTATCTTTGATAGAACGTTCATTGATTACCTAAGTCTACATTTAATACACCTATCGCTATGAAATTATTTTACCACTTTTTATTTTTTGTGTTTACGACACTCATATTGCTTGCCTGTGCTAATATGTTTGCTTCAGATCCTCAAAGTAAATCACAAGCAGATGAATTTCCTTCACCAGAATCCAATAATTATGAATCGAAAGATTCAACATTTGCAGCCAACGAGAGTGGTCCGGTTGTACTTGCCAAATTAAAAGATAATACCCCGGTATATTCAGGTTTAATGCTGCACAGTGCAGGAGATTTTGCACGCCAAAGAACCATCTATTCGAATAACTTTCAAGTAGCACTCAATTATTTCGGCACACTTAAAAAAATTAAATAAGTAGTTTAGTTAATAGTTAGTATAATTTAGTTAGGGAAACAGTTGCAAGCAGCCATTACAGAAATGTAATGGCTGTCTTGTTTTGATGACCAGGATAAAAACCTGCAGGGATTAGTGTCGTGTCAACCTTGAATTGACATTAGCCTTTAGTCTAAAGTCTTAAGTTCGAAGTCAAAAAAGAACAAATCCGGCTTATAACTTACGACTTAGTACCGTTGACTTAATACTAATATTCAAAATGCCCCAAAGTAAAAATTACTGTTAAAAGAGGGATAGCTAATAAAAAGTATGCTTTGGCTAATTGTACGTTATCGGCATTACCTAATATAAATACCCTGTACATGTCGTTTTTTATGGTGTTTAATTTCGCTTTCATTGTTCAAAAATTTGAAGTCCGGTAAATGTGAACTGTTGTAGTTTTGACAGAAAGCGGGGAACAGGGTTTAACCATTTATAATTTATCCTTACTCATTTCGGGATGATAATGCAGGCCCGGGGTAAGCCAGTGAAGCAAAACAACCCTCGAATATCTGAAATTAAACGGTGATAACAATACAGCTACACTCAGTATAATGGCACAATACAACCAGGGATTGCTGCTGCCGGTTAATACATGTATGGCCACGGCAATGGTAACCATTTCGGCAACGTTTAAGGCATAGCTCACAAACATGGCTACATAAAAATAACCAGGTTCGCGTTCATAGGTTAAGCCGCAATGCGGGCAGGTTTTATTCATTACCTGTCCTTTAAAACCATACATGCTGTTTGCAAACAGATTGCCCCTGCGGCAGCGCGGGCATTTGGCATGCACTATTGCAGGCCAGGCAGCTAATTTATATTGGGTATTTTCCATGATCGTATAATTATTAATTTTTCAATATTTGTTTGCGAAATTCCTCGGGGGTAATATTCTCTGTTTTTTTAAAAAACTTGGTGAAATACGAGTTGTCGCTGAAGTTTAGTTTAAATGCAATATCGCTGATGCTAAGCTGTGGATTGGTCAACAATCGCTTGGCTTCCAATAAGGTACGGTTACGGATCAATTCGCCGGCCGAGAGGCCCAGCAAGTCTTTACAAACCGCGTTAAGGTGGTTTGGGGTGATATACAGCAATTCGGCATAATCCTTTGGTAATTTGATATTGGTATAATGCTGCTCAATTAAATTCTGATAGTTTTTGAGCAGGGTTTGGTTGTAGGTTAATTTACCCGTGATATCCTGTTTTGCGTTTAGCCTGTTGATATGGATAAACATCTGCAACATCAACAGCCTCACCATATCGCTGCCCGATTGGGCCGGTTTAATGATCTCTGAGAGTATACCCTCAAATAAAGCTTTAACCATATCAAAACTATCGGCTGGCAGATTAATCACCGCATCTTTTAAACTTCCGCTGAAGAATGAAAAGTTATTCAGATAACCGGGTTGTAACACAAACGACTGGATAAATGATTCGGAAAAATTAATGATATATCCATCTGTAAAGCCATCAAAATGCCAGGAGTGTACCTGCCCGGGAATCATAAAATAAATTTGACCAGGTTTTACCTCGAAGCTTTCAAAATCGATGGTATGTGATCCGGCACCATCAGTAAACAATACAAGGTGATAAAAAGAATGCCGATGGGGGAAAAACAGGTTTTTATGTATATCCAGGTAAGCAGCAAAACGGCTCACCAGCAGGTCATCCTGCCTTACGTCAGACAGGGAGCAAATATCATATACCGGGATGCTTTGTATCATGAATCAAAATTACATACAATACCATAGTTTTAATGGTACTATACTTATTTTGAATGGTACTATTTACTGATTTTTGGTTTTCAACCAATTAAGCGCTCGTCCATTTCTGGATCACGTTTTCTAAACGTTCAAATGTAAATGGCTTGCTCACAAAATCTTTCATGCCGGCCATGGTGCATTCGTTTTCATCTTCGCTTAATACATTGGCCGTCATGGCTATAATGGGCGGTGCGCTCTTGCCGTGCTTTTTAATAATGCTCCTGGTGGCCTGCAAACCGTCCATTTCGGGCATCTGGATATCCATGAAGATAAGGTCGTATTGCTGGCTGTCATTCATCCTGATGGCATCTAAACCGTTTTCGGCAATGTCGATATTGTAACCAACTTTTTTAAAAATCTTACTTGCTATAAGCTGGTTCATTTTGTTATCCTCGGCCAATAAGATCCGTAAGGGACGGTAATGAAAAGTTTCTTTATCGGCTGGTTTTAGTTCGGCAACTAACTCTTCGCCGGTTACCTGCAGCGGCAAACTAAAAATAAACATAGACCCTTCTGCTTCTTTACTGATGACCCATATTTTACCATGCATTAATTCAACCAGCTTTTTACAAATGGAAAGACCAAGCCCGGTACCGCCATATTTGCGGAGCGCGGTGGTATTTACCTGCGTAAATGGCTTAAACAGCTGCGTTAACGATTCCTGGCTGATACCAATGCCATCATCTTTTACATGGAAGCTGATATCCTGTACGCCATCTTTTATTTCAGATCCTTTTACTGTTACAGTAACCGCGCCTTCATCCGTAAATTTGATGGCGTTACCTATCAGGTTAACTAAAATTTGCTGCAGGCGGCCTTCATCAACTTTAACAAATTGTTCCACATTATCATCAACTATATAACTGAGTACAATAGGTTTATGTTGATTGGTAATTCCGGGCTGGCTAATATCAATTACAGTTTTAACACAATGCCTTATGTTGGTTGTAACAGGAGAGATGATTAATTTATCGGCCTCTATTTTAGAGATATCCAGGATATCACTGATAATGTTAATAAGCAAATTGCCACTTGTTTGCAGCGTTTGTAAAAGTTCCTGCTGATCGGGCAATAATGCCGACCTCGACAGTAATTGTGAAGCCCCTATGATGCCGTTAAGTGGTGTGCGTATTTCGTGGCTCATGTTGGCCAAAAAATTCGATTTGGCAAATGTAGCGGCTTCTGCCTCTTCCTTCGAAGCCTGTAACGCAATTTGCGATTTTTGCAGCTCTTCGCTTTTGTGAACAAGGTCGCGCTTATCGGCTTCGTGACTTTTTTTGATAAATCCTATCAGCAAGCCCACCAGTACAATGTTTGTAACTGCCGATGATATAAGGTCAAATTGGTTTGCCGATTCATCTGAAGCTGCCGAAATCCATTGTGGGTGCGCTTTTTCGAGCAGATAACAGGCAATAAATACACCCGAGAGGATACTTATAAAAATATAGTGGTAACGCTGTTTCACCAGCAAGGTTATCAGTACAATTAAAAAAACAGCTATTTGGGTGGTTGAGCCGTGTATGCCCCCGTTATAAAACCAGCCAGGGAAAACCACAGCTATACCCATGCCTATGAAAATATATACATGGGTTTCTTTATAGCCTTTAAAACGGCTTTGGTAATAGGTAAATGCCGAAAATAAAAACACAAAACAATTTGCCAGGATTAAACCCAGCCCAAACCCTAATAAAATGTTTATTATCAGCGATATAATATTAATCAGGCAAACGAATAAAGTAATAGCATTAAAGAGTTTATTCTCAAGAGACAATCGAGAATCGCCATAACCAATAATTTGTTTTAGCTTCTCCATTTAAGTTAAAAAATTAATTATAGGGGTTTTTACGTAAAATCCATCAAAAAGGATAGGCTAATTAAGGGAGATTTTTTGAAAAAATGCTTTTATTGTTAAAATAGTAAAATACCTGCACAAAATTGTTTAACAAGTAAATTATTATATAATACTGATTATTAGGAAATTAACTCGCTTAAAAAATTAATGTTAAAAAAGGTAGGAAGAGATAAAAAAGGCGGGCGTTGGTTAAAGCGTGCAGTTTAAGAACATCAATATGAACTTGCGTTGGTCAGCGCATCAATTGCTTCATTATTTAACTGTAAGGTAGTTGCCAGGGTAAGCTCGTTCAATTGAGGTATGCTTGTGGCGCTTGCAATTGGTGCTGTTATGGTAGGCCGGGCAATTAACCAGGCTAAGGCTACGGCGGCGGGTTTAGTATTATACTGTGCCGATACTTCATCAAGTGCTTTTAAAATGCGCATGCCTCTTTCGGTTAAATATTTTTTTACCAAAGAAGGACGATTACTGCCTTCCAGATCAGCGCCGGAGCGGTATTTACCAGATAAAAACCCGCTTGCTAATGAAAAATAACTGATAACACCTATATTTTGTTCTTTGATGAATGGCTCAATGCTGGTCTCGTATTTTTCTCTATCGAATAGGTTATACTCGGGCTGCAGGCTCTGGTAGCTGGCCAGGCCTTTTTCACGACTTGTTTTAAGTGATTCATGCAGCCTTTCAACAGAAAAATTAGATGCGCCTATTGCCCTTACTTTGCCACTATTTATTAATTGGTCAAAGGCCTCAAGCGTTTCTTCAACTGGTGTATACGGATCGTCATAGTGCGCTTGGTAAAGGTCTATATAATCGGTTTGCAGCCTGGTCAACGAATCTTCAGCTGCTTTTATAATATAATCCTTTTTAAGCCCTTTTTTACCGGCAGCAAATTCGGCACCTACCTTGGTTGCTATAACAACTTTATTGCGCTTACCGCTTTGCTTAAGCCATTTACCAATTTCCAATTCTGATTCGCCGCCTTTATTGCCGGGTACCCAGCGGGTGTATACATCGGCTGTATCAATGGCGTTAAAACCTGCATCTAAAAATGCATCCAATAATAAAGCTATATCGTTGCCTTTAACTGTCCATCCAAAAACATTTCCTCCCAAAACCAGGGGAGCGGTTTTTATACCCGATGTACCCAATTCGCGCTGTTCCATAATAAAATTTATTAAAAAAACCGTTTGATGATAAAACCGTGCAGGGCGTAAGTTGTTTGTTGTTGCAATATAACAATACGGCAACAAACTTACTTCAAAATGCTATCGGTAACCTTGGCTATATCGTAGCTTATCTTATTTATAAATCCCAGTTGCTCTTTCAATAAACTTTCATCTGCCGTAAGCACAGGTTTTTCAACTTCGGGTACAGAATTGGTTTTGCCAATATTAAACTCAATACTTTGTCCGTGAAGCTTTTTATTGGTTTCGTTTAGTACCGCAATATTTTTTTTAATGAGCTTTAATGCTTCGGGATGTTGCCGGTGCGTGTTTTTTAAAAGGCCGGCAGCAATGGTGGTGATATATGACGACAGAATATGATTAAGTACAACAAATTTATGTATTTCCTTTACATTGCGCTGTTTGCTTTTGGGTTCGGATGTCATCCTTTCAAACGTTGCCGATAAATTGGCCGATTTTACATATACATCTTTGCGGGCAAGCTTATACGCTGTAGTGCCAACAATCTTGTCTGAAATGCTTTCGGCAATGGTAATAAGGTAATTGATATTGGCTGTTACAACCTCGCGCAGGGTTTCCTCTATCATTTCAAATTCCCAGGTTGGGAATATAAGGTAACTGGCAACAAACGCAATAGAGGAGCCAATAGCGGTATCCAATATCCGTTCCTGGGCCACATTAAGCAATCCTACGCCCAAAAATTTGAACAGGATGAGCACGTATGGCGTCATGAAAATTACACTCACAACATAGTTAAGCCGCTGAAAACTGTAAGCACCTATCATAAAAATCATCAGGAAAATGAACTGAACAATTGTATTGGGTATAAAGCTCAATATCAGGATTCCTATGGCTCCACCACCGATGGTGCCTATAAGTCTTTGGTAATTACGCTGTTTGGATAGGCTGAAGCCAGGTTTTAGTATCACAATAATGGTTAGCAATACCCAATAGCTATGATGCCCCTGTGCTATGGTTTTGGCGGTAATAAAGCCCGCCAAACAAACCAGGGCTACCCTGAGCGCATGCTTAAATGCACCAGAGCCTAAAGTTAAATTATCGAAAAATATGTGGGGCGCGTAATCCTGGTGGGTTACAAACTGCGAGTATTCAATTTCGCCCTTTATTTCGGTTGATTTTTGGGCGGTTTTGGAGTTATAATAATTGTAAATGTTATTAATGCCTTCGCTGAGGTTACGCAGGTTGATCAGGATTTTTTTTAGCACCAGGTTACTGGTTTCCTGCTGGTCTTTACCAATAGAATCTATCTTTAGCTTTAGTTTCTCCAGTTCTATATTAAAATCCATCACATGGCGGTGCCTGGTGTTTGATAGCACGATATAGGCAATATCCTCCAGTTCATCGGCCATATGGTGCAAAATGCGGGCTATCTCATTTAATACCCCGGTATCTTTAAACTTTTCGCGAATAGAGCTGTAATCATAATGGGTTGCCATTATCTGCTCAAACATATCCACCAGGTCAACAAACGTTAATACCAGGATCCTGCTTGCCCCGGTTGATTCCCGCACCATCAGCCTGCTTTTAAACAACAGCTCGCGTACGGCATCCTGGTGCTGGCTCACCTGTATCTGCTGCGATACCAGCTTGCGGTAATTTTCGTCGATATCGCTTTCTGTGTTATAAAACTCGGCTTTGATCCGTAAAAATTTAGCTATATCGGCTACGTTTTCGCCAAGGGTTTGCTGCGCGGCACGGTAAGGGCGGATACCAAAAAATACCAGGCTGAATACCATATACCATACCCCTCCCAGCAATATAGTGGCGCTATACATCAGTACTTCTGACGGGGCAAGGGCCTTATCCATCATAAATATCATAATAAGTAATGATGATGTACCTACCGATGCTGCACGGTTACCATAAACGGTAAACATGCTGAACAGGAACGAGAACAGGGTGATCTCTAAACCAAGGGTATAAACATTTAACCTGGCGAAGCCCGTTGCAACCGCCACCAGGAATAAGCATAAATTACCGATGGCCATTGCATTACGCTTATGTGTAAGCGGACCGGGATTATCTATGACACAAATACAAAGGGCACCTAATGACAACGTTAATCCAAGATCAAACTGGCCAAACTCCAGCAGCACCAGGGATGGAAGCAATATTCCCGCAGAAATACGCAAGCCATCAGAAAAATACTGACTGTAGAAGAAG
>NZ_JBFUKF010000041.1:0-23315 GCF_056400985.1 Mucilaginibacter sp. P4_G9
CCCATAGATAGCCAGCAAATAAAACAGGGGACTGATTTTTTTATCATCACAGGAGTTTTCAACAAAAATCAACAAACCGAGGCGGTAGCTTGTTCTGTAAAACGGAACCAAAAGAAGCAGTTTAAGCGAAATAAAAAAGACTACCAACGCCTGGCAGATCATATTGGTTTATTGCCGCTGGTAATGATATCGCCTTATGATACCAGTATTATCACCGAGGGCAGCGAGGAGCGCCGCAAGTTTATTGACAATGTAATATCGCAAACGGATAACCATTATCTTGATGAGTTGATAACCTATAATAAGGTATTGGCCAACCGCAACGCTTTGTTAAAGCTAATAGCCGATACAGGCCGTTACGACCCCAGTTTGCTGGAAGTACTTGATGAGCAGCTGGTACTATCGGGCACCAGGATATATGAGCGGCGCAAGGCTTTTATGGAGGATTTTACAACTATTTTTAATAAGCATTATAGCTTTATAAGTGATGATGCCGAATTGGTTGAACTGGTTTATGAATCGCAATTGATTCAGGATGATTTTGCCACCCTGTTAAAGAAAACTGTAGAACGCGACAGGGCGCTTGAACGTACTACTGTGGGGATTCATAAGGATGATTTGCAGTTTGGCATTCACGGCATGGCCATGAAAAAATTTGGATCGCAGGGGCAGCAAAAATCATTTTTAATTGCGCTTAAGCTGGCGCAGTATACCTTCTTGTACCAGCAAAAAGGATTTAAACCGCTGCTGTTGCTTGATGATATTTTTGATAAACTGGATGATGAGCGTGTTACCAAGCTGATGAAAATGGTAAGTAACAATGATTTTGGGCAGGTGTTTATTACCGACACCAGCGTAACCCGAGTTGAGCAGATATTTGCAAAAATAGCAGTGCAGGTAAAATTATTTAATGTAATTAAAGGAGCTATCGATGCGTAAAACAAACGACAAATCATTAAAGGAGGCTATTGAGCAGATGCTTAATGTATACAAAATTAAGCGCCGCTATGATGAAACGGCTGTTGTTGCCGCATGGCCCGAGCTGGTGGGTAAATCGGTAGCTAACCGTACAAAGGAATTGTTTATAAGAGATAAGAAGTTGTTTTTGCGGATAGAATCATCTGTTATAAAGCACGAATTGATGCTCATGCGCACGCAGATAATTGAAAAAATAAACGAAGAGGCAAAAGGGGTGTTGGTAGAGGAGATTATATTTTTATAGGATCAAATTTAAAAAAACTGATAGTGTCGTGTCAGCCTTGAATTGACATTCTTTTAGTCAAAAGCTTAAGTTGGAGGTCAAAAAGAACAAATCCTGCTTATAACTACGACTTAGTGCTATTGACTTAACAGGTGCGTTGCCGGGTAAATAAATCCGGAATAATCAGGAACGAAATGATTTAGGAAAGAAGAGATTATCTTCCTCTTGAAAAACGAAGGTTACGGGTGCGCACATGCTGCTTTATGCCCATATCGTCGGTTATTACCGAGTAAATCAAAATAAACAGGCCGGGGATTATAAATGCTAACTGAACTTCGGGATGGGCTCTGTAAATTAATATGGAAACCGTTACTAAACATACCACTATTAGTGCGTAAATGATTGGTTTTAATAGCAGTTTCATAATTTAAAGCTTTAAAGGAAAAGGTTTACAATATTATTTAATAAAGGAACTAATAAGCCCCGTATTGTAAAGCTACAAAACTTTAAATATAAAAAGCAATAAATTGGCAAATAATATTAGGGGTGTAATACTGATGTTACACCCCTAATATTATTAATTATTAAAATTGCTCTATTATTAAAATTTCTCGAAAGCCGAGAAAAAGAAACTGCCTTCAATAGCAGCGTTGTCATCAGAGTCTGAGCCGTGAACCGCGTTTGCCTCAATTGATTCTGCAAACAGGTTGCGTATTGTGCCTTCTTCGGCTTTGGCTGGGTCGGTTGCACCAATTAGCTTGCGAAAATCTTCAATAGCGTTATCTTTTTCCAGTATTGCAGCTACTATAGGGCCAGATGACATAAAGCTAACCAGGGCATTGTAAAAAGGTCGTTCTTTGTGTACTTCGTAAAACTGACCTGCTTTTTCGGGCGTCAGGTAGGTATATTTAAGCGCGATGATCTTAAATCCGCTTTTTGTTATTTTATCTAAAATTGCACCAATATGCCCGTTTGCAACAGCATCCGGCTTAATCATGGTAAAAGTTCTGTTAGTTGCCATTTTTTTTATTGTTCTTTATGGGTAATGAATTTTCATAAGCCTATTTACTTATTTAGGCGAGAGCTTATGATGTTTGTTTATTTGTTTAAAATTGGCGCAAAAGTAGCGTTTTACATCTGTATGATAAAGCTTTTTGAATTAAATTAGATGGTTTGTATTTAATTTATTTATTTAGCTTTGCAACTCTTTTTTAAAATTGATGTTAGATTTAGCCGCGCTTACAGACCTTTTAGCAAGCCCCAAAAAAATAGTGATCACTACTCATCATAAACCTGATGGAGATGCTATGGGTTCGTCTTTGGGTTTATATAATTATTTAATACAGCAGGGGCATCACACCTCGGTTATTACACCTACCGATTACCCCGACTTTTTAAGCTGGCTGCCCGGCGATGATGAGGTTATTGTATATACCGAACAAACCGAAACGGCCGCCACCCTTATTGCCAATGCCCAGCTGATATTTTGCCTTGATTTTAACGCTTTGGGCCGCATTAACGAGATGGGTGTTTTGGTAGGCGAGAGCAAGGCCTATAAAATAATGATTGATCATCACCTTGATCCCGAGGATTTTGACGATTACAGGCATTGGAATATAAACGCCTGCGCAACCGCCCAGCTTATTTATGATTTTATAGTTAATGAGCTTCATCATAAAGAATTGATCAATAAGGACGTGGCTACCTGCCTTTATACAGGTATCATGACCGATTCTGCATCATTCCGGTTGCCAAATACCTCATCAACCGTGCACCGGATAGTGGCCGAGCTGATTGATGCGGGGGCTGTTAACTGGCGGATTCACGAACTGGTATACAATAGTGCGTCAGAAAACCGTTTAAGGTTCCTGGGACATTGCCTTGCAAACTGTCTGGAGATTTTGCCCGAATACAATACGGCTATAATATCCGTTAATAAAGTGGATCTGCAGAAATACGATGTTGATACGGGCGATACCGAAGGCATAGTGAACTATGCCTTATCAATTGCCAGCATAAAGCTGGCAGCATTTATTGTTGAGCGCAGCGATAAGGTAAAACTTTCGTTACGTTCAAAAGGCGAATTCCCGGCAAATGAGATCTGTAAAAAATACTTTAACGGCGGAGGTCACCGCAATGCTGCCGGTGGTCACTCAACAGATAGCCTTGAACAGGTTGTACAACAATTTAAAACCCTATTACCCGAATATAAAAAACTATTAAAACAATAAAATGAAAAGAAAACTAATGTTCTTAGCCATTGCTGCAATTGGATTTGCAAGTTGCAACGGAGGCTTTAAAAAAGGAGAGGCGGGCTTGCTTTATAATATACACACTTCAAAAGGTGGTGTGCATATTAAGGAAGGCGACTTTGTGAGTCTTAACATGATTGTAAAAACCGATGGCGATTCCATATTGGTTAACAGCTATGAAGCCGGTCGCCCCGTTATTATGCCAATGCCAAAGCCTCAATCAAAAGGCGATGTATACACCGGTATTGGAATGCTTGGTGAAGGCGATAGCGCTACATTTAAAGTAGCAACCGACTCAATATTTAAAGGCGGTCAGCAACGTCCGCCAAACATCAAAGGTAAATTTTTAATCTTCCAGGTTAACATTAATAAGGTAATTGCCAAAGGCGCGCTTACCGAGCAGGTTTTCCGTGGCCGCATTAATGATTATTTAAAAACCCTTACTGATGTAATGAAAAACCAGGAGCCAGGTAAGATCAAAAAATACATTGCCGATCATAACTTAAAGGTTACTACTACAGCTTCGGGCTTAAATTATGTTATTACTACACCGGGCACTGGCGCAACACCAGCTGTTGGTGATACCGCCGTTGTAAACTACACAGGCAGGCTTCCAACTGGTAAAATATTTGAAACCAGTGTTAAAGAAATAGCCATTAAAGAAAAACAACCTATTGAACCAGGTCGCCCATATGCACCTATTCGTATCCCGGTTGGCCAGGGTAAAGTAATACCAGGTTGGGATGAAGGTTTGCAACTGATGAACAAAGGGTCTAAAATCACATTGGTTATCCCTTCGGCCATCGCGTACAAAGATCAGGGTGTAGGCCCGATTGGTCCATACACGCCAATTATTTTTGAAATGGAGATGGTTGATATTGTGCACCCAAATCCAAATGCACCAAAACCGGCTGAGCCACAAATGACTCCGCCAACAAGGTAATTAAGAAAACTTTTACGGCCTTTCTGACACCAGTCGGAAAGGCTTTTTTATTTTTATTTTATGAAAAACATTTTTTATTTCCTAACTCCCCTGCTGGGCGTAGCTACATTAGGGGCACATGCGCAAGGTGGTTTGCAAACCACTGCTAAAGGCGCACAATACCAGATCTTCACCCATAATACGGGCGAAAAAGTGAAGCAGAACGATGTGATTACCTTTCATTACATCCAAAAAACCGATAAGGACTCTGTTTTATTTAGTTCGTACGTGGCCGGGCATACAGTACAGGCCCAGGTACACCCTGCTCAAAATGTAGCCGATTTAATGGATATATTTCCGTTACTTACCCTTAATGATAGCGCGATGGTGAAAGTACCTACCGATTCTATTTTTAAAGGCCATGAAGAGGCGCGCCCTCCGTTTTTTCCTAAAAGCAGTTATTTAACTTTTATTATAAAGATAACTAAGGTGCAATCATTAGAGGCGGCTATGGCCGAGCGGACTGCCGCTATTGAAAAACTGAAACAACAGGAAGCTGTGGATGCCAACGGTTATATCGCAGCTAATAAACTAAGCCCGGTTACCACGGCATCGGGTTTAAAATATATTGTTACAAAGCCATCTGCTTTACGTAAGCCCTTAGCCGGCGATACCGTATTGGTAAATTATGTTGGTAGTTTAACAAATGGTAAAATATTTGATACCAGTATCCAGCAAGTAGCAAAAGCGGCCGGACTTGATCAGCCGGGCCGCCCGTATGAGCCTATCAGCGTAGTTTTAGGCCAGGGTAGTGTTATCCCCGGCTGGGAAGAAGGTTTGGCTTTATTGCACGAAGGTTCAAAAGCCAAATGCATAATCCCGTCAAGTTTGGGTTATGGCGAAAAGGGGGGCGGCCAGGTGATTCCGCCATATAGTACCCTTGTATTCGATCTGGAGATTGTAAAAATAAAACCAACCAAACATCTTCCTGTAGCTGCAAAGTCCGGCGTAAAGCACCCGGTAAACAAAGCGGCAGCCAAAAAAACAGCCGTAAGTAAAAAGAAAAATTAATTCTAAGGCCTCTCCGATATATCGGGGAGGCTTTTTTACTTTTGCAGCATGGTATTAACAGATACACATACCCATTTATATTACGAAACCATTGCCGGTAAACGCGCGGCATTGGTACAACGGTGTATTGATAATAACATCAGCAGGTTGTTTTTACCCAATGTAGATGCCGCATCGGTACCACTTGTGGATGACCTGGTAAAGGCCTATCCAGATGTATGTTACCCTATGCTTGGCTTGCACCCATGTTCGGTAAAAGCAGATTGGGAGCACGAACTGGCCGCTATAATGGCCGCCCAACGGCTAAATAAAATATATGCCATAGGCGAAATAGGTATCGATTTATATTGGGATAAAACATTTTTAGCCGGGCAGGTTAAGGCCTTCAGGCAGCAGATCAAATGGGCAAAAGAATTGAAGCTGCCTATTGTTATCCACTGCCGGGATGCCTTTAATGAGGTATACCAGGTGTTGCAGCAGGAGCACGACGAAAACCTGCGTGGAATTTTCCATTGTTTTTCGGGCAACCCGGAGCAGGCCAGGCAGGTAATTGACCTGGGCTTTTATTTGGGAATAGGCGGGGTGGTTACCTATAAAAATGCGGGTTTGGATAAAGTAGTATCTGAAATTGATTTAAAGCATATAGTTTTAGAAACAGATTCTCCGTACCTTACGCCCGTTCCGTTCCGGGGTAAACCTAATGAAAGTTCGTACTTGATTTACATTGCCCAAAAGGTGGCGGATCTGCACCATACAAGTGTGGAGCAGGTGGCCTTTGTCACTACTGAAAATTCCAGGCAGGTGTTTGGTATATAATAATTGTAATGGATTTACACAGCATAAACCTTAATTCATGAGTCAGATACTGATCATTTATACCGGGGGGACAATCGGTATGATGAGTGATCCCGTAACAAAGGTGCTCAAGCCTATCAACTTTGAGCAAATAATGGATAACGTGCCCGAGTTAGAAAAACTCAATTGCCGTATTAAGGTGCATTCTTTTGAAGAGATCATCGATTCATCAAACATGAACCCGGCAATCTGGAGCGAACTGGCGGGCCTGATTGAGGCAAACTATCATGATAACGATGGGTTTGTGATTTTACACGGATCGGACACTATGGCTTACACGGCGTCAGCTCTGAGCTTTATGCTGGAGAACCTTGATAAGCCCATTATATTCACCGGCTCACAGCTGCCCATAAGCGCCATACGTACCGATGCCAAGGAAAATTTAATGACCGCCATCGAGATTGCCAAGGCTAAAAAGCATGATCGGTCCCGTGTGCCCGAGGTTTGTATCTATTTTGATTACAAATTATTCCGTGGTAACAGGGCTTTTAAATATAATTCATCTAAATTCGAGGCTTTCCGCTCGCCCAATTATCCCATACTGGCCGAGTCGGGCGTCCACCTTAAATTTAACGTAAATGATATCAGGCAGCCCACCGACGGCGAGGGGTTAATTATTCATAATAACCTGGTAAGCGAGGTGGCTGTACTGAAACTGTACCCTGGCATTGGCCCCAAAGTGGTTGAGGCTATTTTAAACGCAGATGTAAGAGGCGTTGTAATGGAAACCTTCGGCGCCGGCAATACTACTACAGATAGCTGGTTTATCAACCTGTTGGAAAAAGCCATTAAAGAAGGAAAAGTGATTGTAGATATCTCCCAATGTAAAGTGGGTACCGTTGAGCTTGGCCGATATGAAACCAGCAAGCAATTGAAAGATATAGGTGTAGCCAACGGATACGATATGACCTTTGAATCGGCCGTAACCAAAATGATGTACCTGCTGGGCGAATTTGATGACCCCGCAATTGTAAAGCATTACATGGAGATGGACCTGAGGGGTGAGGTAACGGTATCGCAGGGATAGGTTTTACGTGATAGGTAAGGGATATTGATGATATTTCAACCTTAATGAACAAACACATGCGGTTTTTCACCGCGCAATTGCCGCGCGTAACCTGGTATGGCAACGCGCGAACCACCAACGTTGATAAAGAACGTTTTATGGGCACTTCTGCTGCGGACTATGCTATTGTTGCGAGCTGCTTTCTAATGACGGGCAAATTATTCTATTTTTGAAGGAAGCCCTCAAAACACCCTTTTATTAATTACTGCCATAAACCTATCTTTAAACTTTTCACTCACAGGGATGTGTTTATCGCCGATGTAAACATGGTTATCCTGTATTTTGATAAGCTGTTTGGTGTTTACTATATACGAGTTGTGCACCCGAACAAATGGCGGTAAAAGCTGCTCCTCAATATCCTTCAGGCGGCGATAGATGAGCAATTGCTCCCGAGCGGTAGCAAGACGCACATATTCCTTTTCGCCTTCGAAATACAAGATCTCATCCAGCAGTATTTTACGGAACACTTTGCCCGATTTTACAAAAAAGTACTCCTGACTGGCAATAGACTGGATTTGTACTATTGGTTCGGGCTTATCGAAATAAGATTCGATCTTTTGCATCGCCGCTAAGAAACGTTTTAAGGTTATGGGTTTTAGCAGGTAGTCAATTGTTTGAAAAGTATAGCTTTCGGCGGCATACTCGGAGTAGGCTGTGGTGAATACAATTTTGGTATGTGGCGGTAACAGGCCGGCAAGTTCCATGCCGGTAAGGTTGGGCATATTTATATCTAAAAATATAAAATCAACCTTAACATCCTTTAAAAAGGCCAGTGCTTCCAGCGCGTCATAACATTTGGCCTTTAGCTGCCATCGGGTGCTTTGCTGTATCAGTATCTCCAGCAGGTTTACTGCGTTGGGTTCATCATCAATTATAATACAGCTTAAATTCATGCCAGTGGTATTTTTAAGAACGCGGTGAAAGTTTGGTCGTTTTTAGTTGTTGTAAGTTCAAAATTTTCGCGGTATAGCATGGTGAGTCTTTTCTTCAGGTTGACTATACCAAATCCGTTTGGCTGGTTATTTACGGGGGCTTCGTAAACCGCATTACTGGTTTTAAAAAGCAGGTAACTATCCTGTTGCTTCAACGAAATAACTACCCGGTTTTCGATGCTTGATTTATCGATGCCATGTTTAAAAATGTTTTCTACAAAGGTCATGAACAGCATAGGTGGAATACGCAGATCGGAATTGTACTTCTTTTCGAAACTGATTTCCACCCCATACCTGATGCGGATCTTTTCCAACTCAATATAATTTTCGATGAATTGTACTTCGGTGGTTATGGTCACATCATCTCTGGGGCTTTCATCTACAAAATAGCGCATAATATCTGATAACCGTTCAATTAAGGCGGCTGTGCGTGGTGCTTCTTTATAAGCCTCGTAATAAATATTGTTAAGCGTATTAAAAAGGAAATGCGGCTGTACCTGCGATTTTAACAAATTGAGTTCGGCCTGGCTTTTTTGGACCATGATCTCTTCGGTTTGTTGTTTTAGCTTGAAGTAAGCTAAAGCGATACGGAAGATAAAACTCAGCAGAAAAGTTAAACAGCCGGCCACCGTAAAATTAAAGAACATCCCCCAGGTCATTACTTCATGATCAGATGGGGAGGCAGAAAGTATATTATGCAAATATATGATCAGGTATCCCCGGGCTGTCCCTCCGCCCACTAAAAGTATAATTGCGTATAGTACGTACTCAAGCTTCTTCCCTTTTTCATAATATCGCGGAAACAGAAATTTAATATTACCATAAATTACAACCGCATAAAAAGTTATACTGACCAAAGTAAAACCAAACGATTGGTAAACGCTCACTTCGGGTAGAATAGAAAAAAAAACGATAAGGAATACGGCTATCCAAATTAGCCATTGAAGCCTGCTAATGGTTGCCTGCCCGTTGGTGATCTTCATTTTTAAATTTACAAAGCTTTTTGATTTCTTCATCTTGTTTTCAATGGTTGGGTTCATTTATTCAATAATCTCTTGTTTTTCAAATAATGGGGCGGTAATTGAAGTTATTTACAACTCCGCTAAAAAGAAACTCCCATTGGTTGAAATGATTTGATGAGTGATTGTTGAAAACACAGATTTACGGTACGAATCATGAAAACTTATATGAAAAAGGTATTTGTAACAGTAATAATAATGGCGTTTGCTCAGGGCCTGGTTTATGCCCAGCAAAAACAAATTTTACTTTATCCAAAGGGAGCCCCCAATTCAAAAAAGGCACCCGCTGGTTACATTGAAAAAATTGATAGTTTAAACTGGATCTCGCAAGTAACAGAACCGACTGTAACGCCCTATCTCCCGGTAAAAGGCATAGCAAACGGAACAGCAGTAGTTATTTGCCCCGGCGGGGGCTATTATGTGGAGGTATCTGAGGATGAAGGGTCTGATATTGCCAAAGCCTTTAATAAAATAGGCGTCGCTGCATTTGTATTAAAATATCGCTTACCCAGTGATTATATCATGGTTGATAAAACTATAGGTCCGTTACAGGATGCGCAAATGGCCATACTTATGATCCGTAAGCATGCATCAGAATGGGGAATCAGTCCTGATAAAATAGGTATTATCGGTTTTTCGGCTGGCGGACACCTTGCTTCAACTGCCGGAACGCATTTTGAGGTGCCTGTAATTGAAAATAAAGAGCATATTAATCTTCGTCCGGATTTTATGATGCTCATATACCCGGTAATTACTTTTGGTTTAACGCCACATAGTGTAACCAGTGAAAAACTAATAGGCAAAACACCATCGGCAAAGCTGCTTGATTTTTTTAGCAACGAAAAACATGTTACCACCAATACTCCGCCAACATTTCTGATACATGCAGCAGATGATCGTTTTGTGCCGGCACAAAACAGCCTGTTATTTTATAATGCCCTGCTTGATGCAAAAGTGAAAGCAGAAATGCACATTTTCCAGGCCGGAGGCCACGGCTTTGCGTTGGATAATCCCAAAAGTCATGATAAATGGTTTGACTGGGCTACGAACTGGCTATACCAAAACGGCTTTTTAAATCCGCAGTAATTAATTAGTTATTAACGAGACCCACGAAATGGCAAACCTCCCGGATCGCAAAAATTATCAAAATTTAATCACCATGAAAACCGAACAGATCATTGAAAAAGTTATAGCCATCAGTTTAACTGTATTATTGCTGTTGTCGCATATGCCAAAGGTATCGGCACAAACAGATACCATCCGTTTACAGGATCTACGCCTCATCACATCGGCCCTAAAACCCGGACTTAAGCAATACCTGGTATATTATCAGAATGTAAAAGACAACCGCAGGCTGCGTTTTTCGCTTTGGCTGCGCAATGTTGAAATTGAGAAACGGAATAAAGAAAATTATTTTTCGATTACCCAACACTGGTACGGTACCGATAGTGCGGCATACCGCTCGGTTTACTCGCTTAATAAAATGGCCAGTTTTGCACCTGTTTATCATGCAGAAACTATCGGCAAAAAAATAAAAGCTTATAACTGGGACGCAGATAAAATTACAGGTGCCGATACCGTTGCCGGTAACGAGCAAAAAGAGTTTAAGCTTGATTTTACCGTGCCCAACTTTAACTGGAACCTGGATATCGAAACTTTTGAGATGCTACCCCTTGATGCCGGCAAGACTTTTGCCATTAACTTTTATGATGCCGGGATTAATATGCCTCAATACGTGTTGTATAAAGTGACAGGTAGCGAAGTGATCATTACATTAGATGGTAACAAAACCGATTGCTGGAAATTATTTACCGAAAGCGAATACAAAGGCAGGCACTTTACCGAAACCTACTGGATAAGCAAAACAGGTCATGAGTTTTTAAAGGAGGAGGATTTTTTTGACGGAGGTTATCGCTATAAAATAAAGATGACAGGCGCAGCGCCTGATCTGATAGCGAGATTCTGAACGCAGTGAAGAATGGCAAATCTTTTAAAACATCATTTCACCTTCAGAATTTCCGGAAACTAGATCATGCGTATGAGTGATCGAAATAGACTTTTGTAGTCTACCCTGATATATGGTTATCCCTAACCATTTTTTCAAGTGCATCTATCCACATCGGCGAATCGTTCAGGCTTTCAACAAGCTGTACTCTTTCGCCGCCGAGGGCTTTAAATTCATCGCCGTATTCGGTGGTTACTTCGTAAACCGTTTCCAGGCAGTCGGCAACAAAGGCGGGGCAAAACACCAGCAGGCTTTTTTTGCCTTCTTTGGCTAATTTGGCTACAATTTCGCTGGTATAGGGTTGTACCCATGGATCGTTACCCAATCGTGATTGGAAACAGATGGTGTATTTTTCTTTGGGGATGTTTAACTTTTGGGCAATCAGCTGCGCTGTATGGTGCGATTGTGCCGAGTAGCAAAACTTATTGGCATCGGTAAGGGTTTGGCAGCAATCGTTAACCTTTAAGCAGTGTTGGTGCGTATGATCCGCTTTAATCAATTGCCTTTGCGGCAATCCATGAAAGCTGAATAATATATGATCAAATTTCTCCGGATCATATTTGCGACTGTTTTCGGCAAAAGTAGCAATCATCAGTTCGTTATCATGAAATGAATTAACAAACGATATGGTTGGCTTGGTAGGCCATTGCATCAGCAGTTCCATCACCTTATCATATACCGAGCCGGTACTGGCCGATGCATATTGAGGGAAAAGGGCTATTACCTGGATCTCATCAACCAGAGCATCTTTCAACCGGTTAAGGGCCGATTCAATAGTTGGATTTTGGTAGCGCATGGCCAGCTCAACAATGTAATCATCACCCAGGCGCTTTTTTAAAGCATCCTGTTGTAAAAGGCTGTAGTGCATTAATGGCGAGCCGGTGGTATCGCTCCAGATAGCCCGGTATAATTTGGCCGATTTTGGCGCCCTGAAAGGAACTATTAAACCCCTAACCAGCAGGGTGCGCATTACGGGGTTTATATCAATAACCCGCGGATCCATCAAAAACTCATTCAGGTAGGTACGTACATCGGCTGTGGATGCGCTGTTGGGTGTACCTAAATTTACTAATAAAATGCCTTTTTTGCCCATAAACTTTCGTGTGCAAAAGTAAAATAAATTGCGCCCTTAACTCCTAAAGGTTAAATAAATTACAAAAAGGTGATTTGTTGTTAAAAAAAGCGCCGTGTATTAAAACACCGGCGCTTTATCGAAACTAATATGAAAAAAGGGGTATTATGTTAAACCAACTTTGCCCTGCAACGCCATTGGAATAACGATATAAAGGTAAACCCGGGTACCCGCTTAATCAACAGTGTATCGGTGAATCGGTATTATGTATAGATGAACAAAGCCCCCTGGCTGATTTATGTATAAATCAATGGATAAGGATGACGGGAATAAAAAAGGCGTCAGTAAATAAGTGAGTTAGGCGGGGCATACAGCTTTTTTTACCGGGATTTCATCCAGTTACGAACAATATCCAGGTAACTTTCGCTTACCGGCAGTTCAATGTCGGTGAGCTTAATCTTACGGTTCTGGATGGAGCGGATCTTGTTAACAGGTACAATATAACTGCGGTGGATGCGCTGGAATTTGTCGGCAGGTAATTTTTCCAGTACCTTTTTTAGCGGCATAAGGGTAAGCACCGTTTTGGCATTGGTTAAATGGATCTTGATATAATCTTCCATGCTTTCAATATACTCAATAGCATTTAGCTCAATCTTTACCATCCGGTATTCGGAGTATACGTACAGGCTTTCGTCGGCTTGTTCGGTTATGGGTTTGTTTTTATATTGATAGTAGTCTATAGCTTTTTCGACAGCTTTTTCAAAACGTTTAAAATCAATGGGCTTCAGGATGTAATCAAGAGCTTCTAACTCAAAGCCTTCATAAGCAAAGTTTTTGTAGGCGGTTGTGAAAATCACTATCGGTCTTACTTCAAGCGAGCGAACGAGGTCGATCCCGGTAATATCCGGCATATTGATATCGATAAAGAGCAGATCTACGGGTTTGTTTTTTAAAAACTCGGCACCTGATATGGCATCGTCAAATGTGTTGATGAGTTGCAACGACGGGAAACGCGATACATATCCGCTGATTAGTTTTAATGCCAGAGGCTCATCATCAATTGCAATGCATTTTAGCACCATTGGTTTTAAGTTTGTAAGCTAAGCCGAACGGTATAGTAACCATCCTGGTTGCTTATGTTTAATAAATGCCTGCCTGGGTATAAATGGGCCAAACGTTGTTTTGTATTTTTGATGCCTACTCCGGTACTTTGGTTTTCACTCCGGTTATCAAATAAGCGGTTCTTGCAAAAGAAAGCAATATCTTTATCATTTGCATCCACTTTAATGCTGATAACCGTTTTTTCGTGACTGCTGATACCATATTTAAATACGTTTTCTACAAAGGTCATTAATACAAGCGGGGGTATTTTTTTACCGGAGGTATGGCCATTTAAAGAAAAATTTACTTCTGTGTTTTTACTCATTCGCAATCGTTGCAGTTCAATATAATCGCCAATGCAATTTATTTCGTTTTGCAGGGGCACAAAATCTGCCATTGCATCCTCGGTTACATAACGCATAATGTTGGATAACTTCATGACGCTTTCGGCCGCGTTATCATCCTGGGTAACCACAAGGGTATATATATTATTAAGGGTGTTAAACAAAAAGTGCGGATTAATCTGTGCTTTTAAAGATGAAAGCTCGGCTGTTGTTTTATCGGCCTCGGCACGGGTAACTTGTTGCTCGGTGAGCTGCCATTGCTGTATGGTTTTAATGGCGGTGCTTATAGCAAATATCATCAGGAAAATAAACAGGCTGACAATATCTAACGGAGGCTTGTTGTGATGACCCGGTTTGAATCGTGGCGGAGGCTCGCCTCGGCCGCGTTGGTTTGCTGGTGCGCGTGGTGCCTGCTCATCTGCTATAGCAATGTTTTCGCTGCTGCGGAGCATCCGGTCAAATGGCTTTAAATAGTAAACGCAGCCTAATAACAGTAAGGTTATTAGGCTGTATGCCAAATACTTTTTCTTTAAAAAAAGCCTTGGGATAAACAAGTTGGCGTTGATGTAAAAAAGGAAGATATATGTGAAGCAAAATAACCAGTAACTGGGTTGCTGCAAAAGTAGGGTGGATGTACTGTCCTGGTTCTGGCGGTTTAAAAATACCAGTGGAAAGGCCATGAACAACAGCCATCCGGCAATATGTATTACTACCGAGAATGCTTTAAATCGCGACATATCCAAAGTAAAGATTTAAAGTTAAGTAATAAATAAAAGTATCGGTAATTAGCCTGTTTGTATAGATGAACTATCCGTGTATGGTTTCCCTTTTACCGTAGTTTTGTATCACGGCGGCTTCATATTCCAGGAATTCTTTCCAGCGTTTGTCGACATCTATTTCGACCGCATATTTTTTGGCCAGGCGGATAAACATGGAATAATGTGTGGCTTCGCTGATCATCAGTTCGTGGTAAAATGTTGATAACTGGCTATCATTAATGTTTTCTGATAATACTTTAAAACGTTCGCAACTGCGCGCCTCTATCATGGCCGAAAACAATAGGCGATCAATCAGCTGCGCTTCCCGGCCGCCACCGATGATGATGAATTTGCGGAGCTCATTCACGTAGTTATCCTTACGTTCTCTGCCCAATAAAAAGCCACGCTCTATAATAATATCATGCACCCGTTTAAAGTGGTCCATCTCCTCCTGCACCAACATAGCCATTTCCTGAACCAGATCTGATAGATTGGGGTTTTGTACAATAAGGGTTATGGCATTGCTGGCTGCCTTTTGCTCGCAAAAAGCATGGTCGGTCAGCAGTTCTTCAATATTGCTTTCCACCACATTTTTAACCCAAAGCGGATCGGTTGGCAGTTGTAATTTAAGTATGGTTTTCTCGCTCACAGGAACAAAGATAGGAAGATAGAATAAGGATTTTTGGACAAAGGAGCAAGGATTTTTGGATAGGGGAAAAAAGTTTAAAACTATTTATAACAAAGGGAGCGTAATAAATGTGACTCTGTCGAGGTGCTCAGTAATCCATATCGCTAAAAAGTGGAGTCGCAGGATAAAACGTAAAGGCTATATGATATCTATTTCCAGCTATCAATCTCTTTATCCAATTCCACTTCAGTTAAAAACTGACCATTTTTATATTGTTCGCGAGCTATTTTAATTTTTTGCATCAAACTAACAACGCCGATAAATTCATTAGCAGTGAATTTTCCCGGTATGTCCACAAGACATTCTTTTACTTTTTCTTTATTGAGCTTGACTAAAAATCATTCTTCGGGCCGAAACGCAGGATTATTAGATGTTGATCTTGAGTGGTGGTGAATAGATAAAATATAGATATGGTCTTCAGATTGGATTTTGTAAATGATCCTATAGTTTTGAAAAATAAGCTCCCTGTAGTTTTCATTTTCTAATTCCGGAACGACCCTCCCAATAAACGCTTGAAGGATCAGCCGGTTTATAGTGCCTTCAATTTTAACTTTTTCCAAATATGCGTATCTGATAGAATCACGTTTTATGTAATTAATGATGTCTTTCAGATCTGATCGGGCGGTTTTAGAAATGATTATTTTAGCCACAGATCCATTTCCTTTTTCATGTCCTCCCAGTCTATACCTTCTCCATTTTCAATTTCCTTTTCACCCGCTTCAATTTTTTGCAGTAAAATTACTTTATCCACCAAATCATCCACAGAAAATGTTTCTGGCATGTGGTCAATCAATTCCTTTACTTTGTTTTTTGTAAGCATTGCAATCTTCTTTTTATAAATATACGATTTTACTTATATAAGCTCTTGCTCTCAATAAATTTCAAAACCGGGTCTGGTACGAAATATTGAACGTTCTTTTTTTCGGCGATGGATTTGCGGATGAAGGTGGCGGATAGCTCCATGAGCGGGGTCATGGTTATGGTTACGGATGGGTGATTGGCAAGCTCGGCGTTTTCATAGCCAGGACGGGGATAAACAAAGATGCGATAATCGCGCAGGATGAGCTTATAATTTTTCCACTTGTGTAGGGTGCCCAGGTTGTCGGATCCCATGATGAGGGCAAACTCATGTTCGGGATATTTTTCTTTCAGGTGGGTTAGCGTATCAATTGTATATGATGGCTGCGGCAGTCGCAATTCTACATCGCTTACGGTAATATTGGTAGCATTATCAGTAGCCAGGCGTGCCATCTCAAGCCTGTCGTAAGTGTTAATCAGGTCGCCATATTTTTTTAGCGGATTTTGCGGCGATACCACAAGCCAAACCTTATCTAAGGTTGTATGGTTGGCCATGTAATTGGCAATGATAAGATGCCCTATATGTATGGGATTAAATGAACCGAACAGTAAGCCTATCTTCATTTCAGTTTGCCCCCTATCCCCCTAAAGGAAGGAATGAATAAATTATGATTTTTATGATATGTAAACCCTGACTAAATAAACTTTACTACCTCCCCCTTTAGGGGGCCGGGGGGCTAATAAAATCTTTAACTAATATCTCGGCTTCGTTGCAAGCCGTTTCAAGATCGTAATTTTTGAGTATAATATCAAATAGAGGGGCGTATTTTAGTTCTTTTTCGGCTTTTGCAAAGCGTTCGCGCAGTTTTTCTTCACTATCGGTGCCACGGCTCGTTAATCGCTCTATCAAAACCTCTAATGATGGGGGTTGCACAAATATGGCAAGTGCCTGCCCGTCATATTTACGTTTAAGGTGAAGGCCGCCTTCAACGTCTATATCAAAAATAACAGTTTTGCCTTTTGCCCAGATGCGTTCAATTTCGGCACGCAGGGTGCCATAAAACGTGGCTGTGTAAACTTCTTCAAATTCCACAAATTGCTTTTTGGCAATACGGTGTGTAAACTCTGCCAGGCTAATAAAATAATAATCTTTACCATCTTCCTCATCGCCGCGCGCCGGGCGTGTAGTTGCCGAAATAGAAAACTCCAGTTGGGGAATTATGCTGAGCAAATGATGTACTATAGTAGTTTTACCTGCGCCGGATGGAGCCGAAAATATGATGAGTTTACCTTCTTGGGTCATTGGTTTATTAGTTCATTAGTTCATTGGTGTTTGGTGGTACACAGTCACCAGCTTGCTACCAATGAACTAATGAACCAGTGAACCAATAAACTATAATACGTTTAACAGTTGTTCTTTAATCTTTTCCAATTCTTCTTTCATGCCTACAACCAGTTTCTGGATATTGGCATCATTGGCTTTTGAGCCAAGTGTGTTAATCTCTCTGCCTATCTCCTGCGAGATGAAACCCAGCTTTTTGCCATTGGCATCGGCATTTTTAAGTGTTTCGATGAAGTATTCGCAATGGGTTTTAAGCCTTATTTTTTCTTCGGTAATGTCCAGCTTATCAATGTAATAGATCAGTTCCTGCTCAAAACGGTTTTGGTCAATCGCTTCGCGGCTGGCGGCCTCGGCTAAAAATGTGTTTAGCCTTTCGCGGATCAGTGGAATGCGTTTTGGATCCTCTAACTCAACAAGTTCCAGGTTTTTAAGTATGATATTGATACGGTACTTTACATCATTCTCCAATACATTTCCCTCATCGGCCCTAAATTGCTGGAAAGCGGCCAGGGCCTGCTGAAATGTTTTTTCTACCAGTTTCCATTCATCTTCTGATACTGTTTCTTCATCATATTTTACAACTTCGGGCAGGCCCAAAGCAAGTTGCAACAGGTTTGAAGTAGGCTCGTTAAATTCCTGGCTTACATCTTTAAGCTGCTGATAATAGTGTTTTAACAAAACCTTATCAATACCGGCTGCTTTAACCGAAGCATTTACCTGCTCAACATTAATAGATAGGTTTACTTTGCCGCGCTCTATCATTTTGCTGCAATCATTACGCAGCTGAAATTCTTTTTCTGAAAATATTTTGGGCAAACGGAGTGAAAGTTCAAGAAACTTGCTGTTCAGGGATTTGATCTCAACGGTATATTTTGTATTACCCGAATCAAAACTGGCAATTCCATACCCTGTCATGGATTTTATCATGCGCAAAGATAGGGTTTTAGTCGGAAAGTCTGAAAAGTCAGAAAGTCCGGAAGTCAGTAAAGTCCGTAAGTCAGTAAAGTCCGTAAGTTGGTGAAGGCGGCAGTTAAATAATTCGCAGGCGGTTGGATTTTAAACCATAATTGCGCTAATCTTTCGGTCTTTGTTGACTTTCGGACTTTCCCGACTTCCAACCGTTTAACACTTTTTCACATTTAGTTTAAAATACTCTGGCTATCTTTGCGTTTACAATAGTATTAATGCGTATTCGTTTTTCCCTGCAGTTACTCGTTTGCTTTTGCTTTGTTTTAAACGCATCAGCCCAGGAATTTACCCTTAAGGGTGTTACCTCTAAAAAGAACACACCCGAGCGTGTGGGCCAGGTAATGATCAAAAATTTAAAAACCAATGCTTTGATCATGAGCGATGACCTTGGTTGGTTCACGATAAAGGCCTCTGTTGGGGATACGCTGCTTTTTTCGAAAGAGAAATATACTCCGCAAAAAATAGAGGTGTTGAATAACAGCGATATGCCGGTGTATATGCAACCCCAGATTGTGTTAAACGAGGTTAAAATTACCGGGCAAACCAAACGGCAGGAGGTAAATGAAATTATGAGCGATTATCGTAAACAGGGTACATTTTACAATGGCAAGCCCCCGGTAACTTCGTTTATAACCAATCCCTTGACAGGCATCTATGAACTTTTTGGCAAAACCCCTAACCGGGCAAAGCGTTTTGCCCAGTTTTCAAAAGGCGAAGTGGAACAGGCAGAAATTAACAGGCGATATAATGTTGCTTTTGTAAGGCAAATTACCAAATTGCAATCGGATACGCTGGCGCAGCGGTTCATGAATTATTATACGCCAACATTTGATGACCTGAAGGGCTGGAATGATTACGACCTGATAAAACACACCCAGAAATCATTTGAATACTACAATAATAGTAGCGAGAAAGATAAATTGGAGCTGCTTAATTCGCCAACATTCATCAAACCCGATTCTACAAAGCTGTCCTCACCAGGAAAACATTAACAAATAGGTTGTTTTTAGATACTCAAGGCTTCGCAGGCTTTTTCTGCGGCAAGCTTTTCGGCGTTCTTTTTACTAAATTCTTTGCCAGATCCCATCACGTCGCCATCAACAAGCGCTTGCACCGTAAAAAGTTTGGCGTTCTCGCCTTCCTGGTTGGTTACCAGTTCAAAAGTAATATCGCGGCCATGGCGCTGGCACCATTCAATTAATTTACTTTTAAAGTTAGTTTCGGTTTGCTCCAGCTTATGGATATCAATATGCGATTTGATGATGTGGTTTATCAGGAAACGCTTGGTAAAATCATAGCCCTTATCCAAATAAACAGCACCAATTAAGGCTTCAAAAGCATCACCAAGTAATGATCCCTGCCTGCTGGAGTTTAGCATGCGGTTATCATACTCAATTAGTTTATCAAAGCCCAGCTTGCGGCCAAGCTGGTTAAGATTATTACGGCTCACAATTTTTGAGCGCAGCTCAGTTAAAAAGCCCTCATCTTCATAAGGGTAAAGTTTAAAAAGTACTTCTGCAACAACGCTGCCCAGCACGGCGTCGCCCAAAAACTCCAGGCGCTCGTTACTGTTCTTTACCCCTTTTTTTACGTTTTGAGCTACGGATTTATGCCGGAATGCCAAACGGTATAACGACAAATTGCCCGGCACAAAACCGAGCAAATTATTTAAAACCTTAACGTATTTTCTATTGGGCGATATATAAAGCTTGTAAAACCGACTTATAGGCATTAAACCACAATTAATCTTCGTATTTCTTAAATATAACAGAAGCATTATGGCCCCCGAAACCAAACCCATTGCTTTGAACTATATTAATTTCACGGTGCTGTGCTTTATTAAAGGTGAAATTAATTTTAGGATCAAAAGAAGGATCGTCGGCAAAATGGTTAATAGTAGGGGGTATTATACCATTCTTTAAAGCCAGTATAGAAGCAATAGCTTCAACTGCACCGGCAGCGCCAAGTAAATGGCCTGTCATTGATTTGGTTGAGCTGATATTTATACGATAAATATCATCGCCAAAAACATCTTGTATAGCCTTAATTTCCTGCGGATCGCCGATGGGTGTTGATGTTCCGTGAACATTTACATAGTCAATATCTGCAGGAGTAAGGTTAGCATCTTCCAGGGCTGCACGCATAACCAGTGCTGCGCCAAGCCCATCCGGATGTGGCGCTGTCATATGGTATGCATCAGCACTCATGCCGCCACCAATCATTTCGGCATAAATTTTAGCGCCACGGGCCTTTGCATGTTCCAGTTCTTCTAAAATTATGGTACCTGCACCTTCGCCGGCTACAAAACCATCTCTGTCCAGATCAAACGGACGCGATGCCGTTGCCGGATCGTCGTTACGGGTTGATAAGGCGTGCATGGCGTTAAAGCCGCCGATACCTGCTTCGTTGATAATGGCTTCAGAACCTCCGCTTATAAACATATTAGCTTTACCCAAACGGATATAGTTGAATGAATCAATAAGCGAATTATTTGATGATGCACAGGCAGAAACAGTTGAAAAATTTGGCCCGCGCAATCCGTATTTGATAGAAATATGGCCAGGGGCAATATCAGCAATCATTTTAGGGATAAAGAAGGGGTTGAAACGTGGTGTTCCATCGCCTTTGGCAAAGTTTACAACTTCATCCAAAAACGTTTTTAAACCGCCAATACCTGATCCCCAGATAACCCCGATTCGGCTGGTATCTAATTTGCTAAAATCCAACCCGGCATCTTTTACAGCTTCTTCTGTTGAGAAAAGCGCGTATTGAACAAACGGATCTAATTTACGGGCATCTTTACGACCCAAAAAACCATCCGCATCAAAGCCCTTCACTTCGCATGCGAACTTAGTTTTGAAATGTGTGGTATCAAAACTTTTGATAAAGGCAGCGCCACTTACCCCATTGATCAAACCATTCCAATATTCAGAAACGGTATTACCAATTGGAGTAAGTGCTCCAAGCCCGGTTACTACAACTCTTTTGAACTCCATTTAATCCAGTTAGGGAGTCTTATTTAACGTTTTTTTCAAGGTAAGCAACAGCCTGACCTACAGTACCGATAGTTTCAGCCTGATCGTCAGGAATAGCCACGTTAAATTCTTTTTCAAACTCCATGATCAATTCCACGGTGTCTAACGAGTCGGCACCAAGGTCATTGGTGAAACTCGCTTCTGGTGTAACTTCACTTTCGTCAACACCCAGTTTTTCTACGATAATAGCTTTTACTCTTGAAGCGATATCAGACATAGTCTTTATAGTTTAATGATTAATAAAAATTCAGTGCAAAGAAAAATAAATTCTGTCAATAATCAAATCTAAAACTTTTACAATATAATTCGATAACAAAATTTTATTCGAACGGTTTCGATTTGTATTTTTGACGGTGTAAAAGTAATGATTTTGAACAGGAAATTTTTAAAGTTTGAGATCGATTTTGATTTTGTACTGATTGCGGTAACAACTTCATTAAAAGATTACCGCGCATGTTATCTTATCAATAAGTTTTTAAATTTTAATTTTATTAAAACGGAGGATCTGGCTGTTGATATTCATCAGGGGAGCGAACCTGTTTTATTCTCAAAATACCATTATAGCTGGGAAACTACCGAAACTGATTTTTATTTTATTGCGAATAAAGGCTCTGAGGGCTATTTAGTGCCCGAAATTAAGAGCGCCGATTATTTTTTAATGATCAGGAATTATATTGATGATAATGACCTTGACAACCTGATATCAACCATAAATAAGATTCCCGAAATTGTTGCCGCCGTAAAGATTGATCCGAAAAAAATAAAATCACGGGAAAATCTGTTATTTTAGCGCAAAATTTTAAAAGTGTTGGTATTACACCTAATGTGAATACGTAGCCAGTTTAAACAGAACAATATGAAATTATATTATAATCGTACTAAGATTGTTGCCACCATGGGCCCGGCATCAGCTAAAAAAGAAGTTTTATTAGCCATGATAAAAGCCGGAGTAAACGTTTGTCGCCTTAATTTTTCGCACGGACGCCCGGAAGACCACAAAGCTGTTATTGATACTATAAGAGAGATTAACGAAGAATATAAAACCAATGTTGGCATATTGGCCGATTTACAAGGCCCCAAAATTYGTATCGGTTTGGTAAAAGATGGCGGTATTCACTTAGTTAACGGAACACATATTAAAATTACTACCCAGGAATGTATTGGTAATGATGAGCAGATCTACATTACTTACGATACCTTCCCGCAGGATGTACAGGCAGACGAAATTATTTTGCTTGATGATGGCAAGTTGCAGTTAAGGGTTCTTGAAACCAACAGACTGGATACAGTTATATGCGAAGTTGTACACGGCGGTATTTTAACATCGCGTAAAGGCGTTAACCTGCCAAACACCAAAGTATCTATCCCAAGCTTAACCGAAGAAGATTTGATCAACCTGCAGTTTGCATTAAAATATGATGTGGAATGGATAGGCTTATCGTTTGTGCGCACCGGCCAGGATATTATTGAACTAAAACAGATTATTGCCCAAAGCGGGAAAGCCGCAAGGGTTATAGCCAAAGTTGAAAAACCCGAGGCCATTGATAATATAGATGAAATTATTGCCGCAACAGATGGTGTAATGGTTGCCCGTGGCGATCTTGGAGTTGAAATGCCTTTGGAAGAAGTTCCATTGCTTCAAAAAATGATTGCCCGTAAATGCCGTGCAGCCTCAAAACCGGTAATTGTTGCAACCCAGATGCTGGAGTCAATGATAACTACCCCCCGCCCTACGCGTGCCGAGGTTAACGATGTAGCCAACTCTGTACTTGATGGAGCTGATGCAGTGATGCTAAGCGGTGAAACATCTGTTGGCGAGTTCCCGGTGATAGTTATTGAAACAATGGCTAAAATTGTGCGTAACGTTGAAGAATTGGGTTATAAC
>NZ_JBFUKF010000042.1:0-23264 GCF_056400985.1 Mucilaginibacter sp. P4_G9
CCTTTAAAGAGGCTTTAGCTAAGTAATATTAGTTAGTTACCGTAACTATTGTAAAGTCAAAACGTAAGTTTGTGTTCCCGGCAATACTTGTACTACCAGATGCAATACCAGACCGGCCATAAGCATATCTTGATGGCAGGAGGAGGGTAACTGCAGCACCTGTAGTATAGCCCTGTAAACCCTGTGCCACACCTGTTACAGGTATGCTTCCGCCATTGCCCGAAAGATCGAATGCTACACCYGTAGTGTTGGCGTCAAACTCTGTTCCGGTTAAAAATTTGCCCGAGTAAGTTGCAGTAAAGGCCGAATACGCACCTATAGGATTTGCACCTGTACCTGGAGTTGTCACTTTATAATAATAACCGCCGGCCGATTTAACAAAGCCCGTTAAGCTATTGGTAGCCATATACTTTTTTATGACCTGATCGTCATAAGTATTTTGATCAGATATCACATTTACATAATAATCAAGACACTGGTTACCGGCAATACGGGTATTCACATTACTTGAACTCCCTGATCCGTTTCCGTTAACGCCATAGGCCAGGCGTGATGGTATAAGCACTCTTGCACTTGTACCTTTATACTTAATAAGGTTATGAATAGCTATCTGTAAACCTTTTGGCAACCCGTTTTGGTTTATATGGCCTAAAAAGCCATCGTAATGGTTATTGGTAAGTGAATCTACTGAATTGTACTTGCCATCAAATGATTTTAGGGTAAACACAAATTTTACTGTATCTGAGTAGTCCAATGGTGTGCCTGCCGTTGATCCCTGCGAAAGTATCTGGTAATAAATACCACTGGTATCACCATCGGTAGTATCACGTTTCATTGCAGTAAGCCCGTTTGCTTTAATATAGTTTTGGATATTGGTTTCGTCGTATTGTGTAATATTCGGATCGTTCCCGGTTTTACGGCAGGATATAAAACCTATTGTGGTAAGTAGTAATAACGTAAAAGTAATTTTCTTCATTTATATTGTTTGTTAACAGTAATAGCTATCATTATCGCTCTTTACCTTTATTTTTTGTCTAATTAGTTATGTTATAAAGCTGTATATTAAAATCAAGCACCGAATTAGCGGGCAAATTTATCGAATCCTGTGCAAATGGTCCATAAGCATACCTCGATGGAATAAGCAACCTTATTTTGCCACCTTTTTTTATTTGAGGTACTCCCAATTGCCAGCCCTTTATCACACTTCCTAATGTATAGGATGGATGAAAATTGCTGGTTTGCGCAAATACTGCATCATCGTTTAATCGTTGTCCGGTAAAACCTACTGTTATAGTTGTCGAACTGGTAAACAGGTCATTTCCAGATCCTTCTTCGCCTTTTTTTATAATGTAAAACACACCTGATGTATCAACACGTTTAGCACTGTCTTCCGGATGCTGTGCCAGGTAATCGCTAATTATTTTATCATCAATATCAGCTTGTATTTTATACTGTGCTAAAGGATCGGCAGATTTTTTACATGCACCCAATCCAGCCATCAAAAGCAATAGTAAAACAAGTAACCTGTTCATTTTTTCAAAAGGCAAATTTATTCTTTTATAATAGAAAAACGGCAGCTTAACATTTTTTAACACATTGCGCAGCCATTATTTGTTCACAACGAACATAGTTCAATCAAAAACGCATTATTCTTTGAAAAATTATAGCGGAATTGGCTTCTCAGTTATTGGTCAACAGTGCTCATCGGCGCCATTCAATGACTAATGGCTATTAGGTTTATAGTTAACTGTAAGCTTGTTTATCTTTTTTAGCATTTCGGTGAGATATTCCTTATCTGCCTCGCTGATATGGGCATCAAGGTAGTTGTTAAATTGCTTTACTACTACACGTGCCTGGTGACGTTTTTCTTTACCAAGTTCGGTCAGGTAAATCTTTACCGAGCGTTTATCGCCCTGATTGGATTCACGATAGATTAACCCCGTTTTTTCCAGTTGACTAAGCATTCTTGATAAACTGGTTGATTTAAGACCCAGCAAAGCTGCAGCCTGGGATACAGTGGTGCCTTCTTTTTCATCTATATTGATCAACAGATAGCCTATAGACTGTGTGATACCAAACTCGGTAACCAACTGGTTATACCTGTTAGCCACTGTTTGCCACACAATCTTTAAAAAATAATCGATGGTTTCCTGGTGTTTTACGCTGTTATGCATGCATACCAAACGTAAGAAATGCTTGTTAATTACGCAAATTTAAGTTTGCGGTTTGCAACAAAACAGGTATTAAGTACAGCCTTACTACCACCCCAGTTTAGTATCGTCCCCTCTGGGGTCGGCACCGCCTTCATAATAACCCTCCCTGGTTTTAAGGATGGCGTCTACGCGACCTATAGCATTGCGGTTTGTTATTTTGTAACCTTTGCTTTGCAGTTTTATCAGGGTTGCGCCGTCTATCCCGTCTTTTTCAACGGCTACTTCATCGGGCAGCCATTGTGAGTGGAAGCGCTTAGAGGCTACTGCCTGCTGCATATTTTGATTAAACTCTATCACGTTAAGTATAGTTTGAAAAACGGAAGTGATTATGGTTGATCCGCCGGGAGTACCCACCACCATAAACAGCTTGCCATCCTTTTCAACAATGGTTGGTGTCATGGATGATAACATGCGTTTACCGGGCTGAATGCTATTGGCCTTGCCTCCAACCAGTCCATACATATTGGGTACACCTGGTTTTGAGCTAAAATCATCCATTTCGTTGTTCAGTAAGAAGCCGGCGCCTTTCACAAATATTTTGGAGCCAAAACTATCGTTCAAAGTTGTAGTGATTGACACTGCATTGCCATCCCCATCTACAATAGAATAGTGCGTTGTTTGATCGCTTTCATAACCTGTAAAAGTGCCGGGTTGTATGCTGGTACTTGGGGTAGCTGCATCCCAGTTAAAATTATTCATGCGTGATGTTATATAAGCCGGTTTGAGGAGACTATCGACGGGCACTTTATAAAAATCGGGATCGCCCAGGTATTTTGATCTATCGGCATAAACCCGGCGTTCGGCCTCAACTACCAACCTTATAGTACTATCCTGGTTATATCCCCATCTTTTTAAAGGATATTTTTCAACCGATTGCAGCAGCTGCAGCAGGGCTATTCCTCCGCTTGATGGCGGTGGCATGGTAATGATCTTGTAGTCTTTATAATTACCCGTAAGGGCTTTACGCCAAACCGCATGATACTTTTTTAAGTCTTTTTTGGAGATCAGGCCATTCCCGCTTTTCATTTCGGCAACAATCTGATCGGCAACCACGCCCTTATAAAAGCCTTTACGGCCTTTATCACGGATAAGTTCAAAGGTTTTGGCAAGATCTTCCTGTACCAGCAGATCTCCTTCTTTCCAATCCCCATCTTTAATTAAATAGGTTTTACCAGGATTTAGTTTCAGAAATTGGGTATGGGTGCGGTTTAGATCATTGGCCATGCGTTTGGTTATTTTAAAGCCGTTGCGGGCAAGGTCGATAGCCGGTTGTACCAGGTCGGCCCATTTTAGCTTGCCATATTTGCGATGAGCCCTAACCATGCCATCAACAGAGCCGGGCACGCCCGATGCCTGGCGTGTATACAAGCTCATATCGGGTATTACATTCCCGGCGGAATCAAGATACATATTGGCACTTGCACCGGCAGGGCCTTTTTCCCTGAAATCGAGGGTGTTGCATTTGCCCTTTTTTGAACGGAAAACCATAAAGCCACCACCGCCAATATTGCCGGCATCGGGATAAGTTACAGCAAGTGCAAAATGTACAGCTACAGCGGCATCAACGGCATTACCGCCTTTCTTCAAAATATCAAGACCAACCCGGGCTGCATCGGGGTAGGCACATACTACCATACCATTATGATATTGACCATTATTGTTGTCAACGGATTGCCCGTATGCGCAACCGGCGGAAATAAAAAAAAGTATAGTTAAAAATCGCGTTAAGTGCCTGATATTTGTTATTTTGAAGGTATATATCATCATAGTTTAAATAAATTATTTTTACTAAAATAACTTATTTGAGGGCACAATCCCACTAAAAAACGAACCAATATTTCCCTCTGAAAATCAGTTAGATGAACATTAGCCAAAATAGTTTTTACTTTACAATACCATAAAAAACCAAATCCGGCGTTTATTTGCAGAAACATTTAAGCTTACGCATGGTTAAACCTGTGTTAAGTTTTTATGCCAAAACATTACCTGTTTAATTGTTTATTTAAAACTACTATATGAAAAAATTAATTTACATTCTGCTCTTCTCTGTTTCATTTTTATTAATTGGTAAGCGCTCACGGGCACAGGATTATAAGGTGGCCGCCGGTTTAAAATTCGGGGCATATGAAATTGGTCCTTCCGGAAAATACTTCCTGGATAAAAACACGGCACTTGAAGGCCTCCTGGGCATTCGCGATCATGGCCTGGTAATAACAGGTTTATATGAAATACATACGCAGGCTTTTAATGTTGATAAGCTCAATTTTTATTATGGCTTTGGGGGGCACTTAGGCTCCATAGGTAGCGGATATTACAAACGCTTTGGCAGCGATGATCAATATTATAAAGACAGGCACCTTTTATTAGGAGCTGATGGCGTTTTGGGCCTTGAGTGGATGGTGCCCAATAGCCCGATTGCGGTAAGCCTGGACCTTAATCCCCGCCTTGAGGTGGCAACCGGACCATTTTTTGACATTGCACCGGGTGTTGGAGTAAAATATACTTTTCAATAAAAAAGCACCCTCTAAGTCTCACCCGCCAGCTGGTGCGTGAGACTTTTTGCAAACACAATTTAAGCCCTGCGTTCCCGGAAAGTGTTTGTATGAGGCCGACGAATTAATGGGCTACAATCACCTTCTTACCGTAAACCTTACTACCCAGTAATACCTTTAATACATAAACGCCAGGCTGCAAATTGGTTACATTTATCACTGTGCTGAAATTGCCCTGGGCCAGGATCTGTTTATTTGATAACACAGTTTGTCCCACAGAATTGACAAGCGATAAATTCAGTTCGGCAGCAGCTTTTGCTGTAAATACAACATAAAGATTGACACTTGCCGGCACAGGGAATACCGTTAACCCGATATCGGTCGATTTATCAGCATTGGCAACCGTTCGTGCGTAAGTAAAAACATCTGATAAGGCTACACATCCGCTGGCTAAAGTATCTGCCACCTGGTAATCCCCGCTTTGCAGGGGCTCATAAGTGGCACCGGTGGCTCCTGCTATAGGCTGTCCATTTAACAACCATTGGTTGCCTGTTACAATACTGGACTTTAAGGTATTATTACTTTGCGTAATTATGGGTTTGGTTAGTGTAACAGCTTTTCTTGCTGCCGATGCGCAGCCCAGGCTTTGCACCTTCATATCATAAAAGTAATAATAAAAACTTTTGTAGTAGCTTGTATCCGATGGGTTATCACCTGTCGCGTCGTTCCCGGTAATACTGAAAATATTACCTATGCCAAATGGATAGGCTGTTACACCTGCGTTGTTACGGTAGATGGTTGCTGTATTATCATACTCAACCGATATTACGTATTTGCCTGCAGCCGGTAATTCAAGATTGAGATTATAAACCTTACCCTGGTCGGCCGGGTCATCTGCCTGCGGGCCTGGCAGAGGTACGGTACGGGTGGCCTGGGCATTTATGGTTGTTGATGCTACGATTTGTCCGCTACTGTTACTTGCGTTAAAAGTAATTTTACCAGGATTGCCGATGTACAGGCGGGCGCTTTGAATAACTACCGGTACTTTGGTATTAACTATCACCGATGGTGTAAACTGGTTATACCCACCGCCGCCGAAAGTATTTTTAGTAGCCGGACCTACCGTCCCTTTAAAATCATTTACCCCTGCGTAATATTTATTGTTTACAGGCGGATACGCTGTGCTTACAAGGCTGCCTGCTGCAATAGGGATAGTATCATTTATGTTTTGGTACCAAAGTAAAGTGCCATCACCATCGCCCGATAAAAGGTATTGTTTGCTATCGGTACAGTAGAAAGCGTTAAGAGCGCCAATTGCAGATGGTGAGTTGACATCGATAGTTGTTGTTACAGTATCATTTGTTTTTACCGGGTCGCCGGTTAAGTTGCTTATAGCAGTTATAGTATAGGTGGCCCCGGCAAGCGCATTAAAACTTTGGCTAAAGGTAAAATTATCTTCATCGCCCGATGCAAGTGTGCCGGTATAAGTTCCGGTAAAGGTAGTTACAGTATTGTCAGAAGCGGTTATTTTTACTGTTAGCGGGATATTGCTGATTGCTGCGCTGCCAAAGTTTTTAACCCGGATAGTTACGGGTGTACTTACCGAGCATGTTCCATCTGACCCAGGGTTAACAATGGCCGAAATACCTGCATCAACGCTGGTTTGTAAAAATTGCACCCGGTAATCCTGGGTTTCGCCTTTGCTGTAACTGCCGCAGGCTTTTATAGTGGAGGTGTCCCCGGTTTCACTTAATACTACCCGCATTAAGCTGTAAGTGCCCGCGGATACATTTGCCGGTATTTTTATAGTAGTATTATATGTGCCTGTACCGTTAATAAAACCGGTAGTTGCAACCAGTTCGGTATTATCAAAAACGCCGTTTTCATTATAATCAATAAATACCCTGGCCGCTTTAGTGAAATTGCCGCCGCAGGTGCCCAGGGTAATACTTAGCGGATAGGATTTGTCCTGCTCCAATTGAACTGTTAAATTGGTGTAATCAGAATAACTTTTGCAGCCCTGGGCCGGCGTATTATTAATATTAGCAAGCTTAAGGTTGTTAATGCGCGAATCGACATTACTCAACGGAGCCGACGAGCAATATGCTATGCCACCAATACCGGTTACTATAAGTGAGTAGGCCTGCAGGCCGGGCGCTAAAGTACCTTTATGAGATACTGTAACTGTGTAAGCTTTGCCTGGTACCACATTGGCAATATAAACCTGCTCCACATTATCCCGAATGTTGTCGCCGGTTGTTGCAGCAGCAGATGGGTGCTCAGGATCTAAAATCCATGCATCATAGGTAGTATTGCCATCGCTAACCTTTATATCCAGGTCATTTACCAGTTTTGGGGTACGGCTGTTTATCGTGCCATCGGGCGAAACCGTTCCCTGAGGGTCGGTCCATGCAATGGTGGCCATTAAAGCGCCCGATCCTGATGCCAGCACATTAAATGTTTGGGTTTGGCCCTGGATAAGGGTATTTTCTTTAATAAGGCTCTTGGTGCCATTATCAGTTATAGCCTGGGCGGCTTTTGTCATGTTGAGCAGTCCCCATCCATAAACATAATCGGGACCTACGTTACCGGCATCAAAAGCAGTATGGCAAACCAGGCCCTTCAGCGTTGCCGAGCGCATAAAACTCTGGTTGTTTTGTTTGTAATAGTACTCCTGCAATAAATATAAAGATCCTGTAATATTAGGCGCAGCCATTGAGGTACCCGATAAGGTAAGATACGATGTGCTGTTTGCAACGCCTACTGATGTTACACTAACGCCGTCACCAACAATATCGGGTTTAACCCGGCCATCATCAGTTGGCCCCCAGGCACTGAAATAAGCAATGCTTACATCCTGCCTGTTTGTAGGGCCCGACGATAAAGGGTTTACAGCCCCTACGGTAATTGTGTTTTTAGCATTACCAGTTGTGCTTATGATATCATAACCGCTGTTATCGCTGATGGTTGCAGGTCTGGCACCCTTGTTTACCATCGTTTGGTCGGTTCTGCTCCTGTAGCCATAATAGGGTGAACCTATGGCTGGCCCGTTACTGGACCGGCTATTACCGGCCGATTCGACTATAAGATAATATGGTGCGGTATAAGCAATTTTATCCCATGACTGTGCGCGGGTATCATAAAAACCAAAAGTGTAATCAACAGAATCACCGGGTAAGCCATACCATTCCCAGCGCGAGTCGGTATCGCTATATTCCCATCCTGCCACATCACCGTAGGAGTGATTGGATAGTAGCAAGCCTGATGCGGCAGCACTCATTTCGCTTATATCGTTATCAAAATCCCATGATAAAAGGCTGCCCGCGTTAAAGGCCATCCCTTTGGCAGGTGCATATACACCCTTGGCTATCATAGTACCTGCTACGTGAGTTGTATGGTCAAGTATGGTTGCACTATTTTTTATGGTAATGGTTTTACCTGCAAATTCCTGGTGAGCGGCATAAACCGAGCCGCCATCCCATATGGCCAGTTTATTGAGAAGGCTGGCACTGGAGCCAGACAGGTTTAACCCTAACGAACCACCGGGTTGTACAGTATTAGTACCTGTTGTTGCCGCTGCAGTAGTGTTATTATGTGTAATAAGGTATATGGGGAAACCTAAACTGTTTACTCCTTGCAACGACAGTAAATTGCCGTTTTTTGACCGGCGGCTGATTGGCCACCCGCGTTTGCCTGCTAACGACAGAGCCTGCTGCTTGCTGGCCATGTAAATATCTTTTAATTGTGATGAAAAGTTAGCTAATTCGGCTTTTTTGGATTCACTTACCAGAGGTTGCTGGGCAAAAGCTTGACCGGCTGTACACAGCACAAAAAAACAAGCACATAAAGCTGCGTAAAATTTATTCATGGGCTTGAAATATAGTTATTTTCAAGAAAATTAAATGAATAAATTAACTCATTATAAATTAGCTTTTATACAGAGAATCGATAATCACACCGAATTTATCTACGAAAGATATTTACCCACAATAGGCATTCTGCGGCCCATACCAAAGGCCTTGGGCGAAACCCTTAAGATTGGGGGTGTTTGGTAGCGTTTATGCTCGGCCGAATTGGTAAGCTTGATTACCCGGCGAACGGTCGCTTCGTCGTATCCCATTTTTATGATCTCGGCAGATGAGCGACGGTATTCAATATATTCTTCCAATATTTTATCCAGAATATCATACTCGGGCAGGGAGTCGGTATCCTTTTGGTCGGGCCTTAACTCAGCCGATGGTGGTTTAACAATGGAATTGATTGGGATGATTTCTTTATCACGGTTAATGTGACGTGCCAGTTCAAAAACCTGCGTTTTATATACATCGCCTATAACGGAGATCCCTCCGCACATATCGCCATATAAAGTGCCATAACCTACTGCCGCTTCACTTTTATTGCTGGTATTTAGCAAAATATAACCGAACTTATTGCACATCGCCATTAATAAAATAGCCCTGCTGCGCGATTGGATATTTTCTTCGGCAATATTAAACGGAAGGTTTTTAAACTGCGGGTGCAAGGAGCCCTCAATTGCTTCGGTAATATGCTTTATAGCTATTGTTTCACTTTTGCAGCCCAGGTTTTTCACCAGGTCTTCAGCATCTTTAAGAGAATGGTCTGTTGAAAAACGCGAAGGCAGCAATACAGCCATCACATTTACAGGCCCCAGGGCCTCGGCAGCCAAAGCGCAAACCACAGCCGAATCTATCCCGCCGGATAAACCTAATATGGCCTGTTTAAAGCCCGATTTATGAAAGTAATCGCGGATACCCAATATAATTCCCTGGTGTATTTGGTCAATATCACTTGGCCGTTCGGTTTTTAGGGTTGATGTATGTTCAAAACTTAGCGTGCCCCCATCGGCAAGGGTATAATAAGCCATATTCTCTTCAAAATAAGGCATTTCATCTATCAGCTTACCTGTATTATCAAATATCAATGATCCTCCATCAAATATCAGTTCGGTTTGGGCGCCTACCTGGTTTACATAAAGCAGCGGTAAATTATAGCGACTGGCATTATTGCTCAAAATGGCAATCCGCACCTCATCGTGGTTATAAGCAAAAGGCGATGCGGCAATATTGATCATTATATCAGGCTGCTGATTGATCAGAATATCCATTGGGCGGGTTACGTATAATGGGTTCTCGATGGTATTCCACAGGTCCTCGCATATAGTAAGCGCTATTTTTTTGCCCTTAAATTCAATACAATTAAAATCTGTTGATGGTTCAAAGTAACGGTACTCATCAAACACATCATAATTTGGCAGCAAAGCTTTATTCACAATGGCTTTAACCTTACCATCTTCAATAAAATATGCAGAGTTGTTCAGGTCTTTACCCTCTGTTTTGTTATTGAAAGTAGGCAGGCCGATAATGCAGGCAACATCAGTACATACTGCAGCTATTTTTTTTGCGGCTTCATCGCACAAACCAATAAACTCATCAAATTCAAGAAAGTCGCGCGCCGGGTAACCGCAAACGCATAGTTCGGCAAATACAACAAGGTCGGCACCTTTTTCCTTTGCCGCTAATATATGATCAATAATTTTGGCCGTGTTTGATTCGAAATTACCTATATGATAGTTAAGCTGKGCTAATGCGATTTTCATGGATGGTATAGTAACGTATTAATGCAAATAAAAATTATTTTTGCTCAAAGGATAAAAATGATAACTACCCGGCATAAAGCAAAACAAATTTACTTAATTTTTTTTATTGGCCTGATATTGGCGGCCTGCGGGCGCAATAAAAAGATTGATGTAAGTAATATTGACCTTGAGGTGAAGATAGAGCGCTTTGATCACGATTTTGATGCTATGCGCACCGGGTCTATGAGTAAGCAGGCTGGCTTTCTTCATAATAAGTATGGTGTATTTTACCAGGATTTTATTGAGCGTATTTTACAGRCCGGCAGTACAAAAGATACTGCCTATTTTAAAACCCTGCGCGAAGTATTTAAAGGGAAAGCCTATAACGATCTGAAACATGATGTGGATGCTGTTTATCCTGGTATGGATAAGCAAAATGCCGAACTGACCGAAGCTTTTAAGCATATTAAATACTACTATCCGCAGAAAAGGATCCCGAAAGTTTATGCTTACTTATCAGGTTTCCAGGCACAAACATCAATTGGCGATGGTTATTTTGCCATAGGGCTTGATTTGTTTTTGGGAGCCAACTCCAGGTTTTATCCTTCCATTACCAGCGCRTTTCCGCATTATTTATCAAGGCATTTTACGCCCGATAATATTACACCCCGCGTTATTGAGGGTATTGCCCGTGAGGATATGTTTCCGGAAGATGACAACGATAAATCATTGCTATCAAAAATGGTGTACAACGGTAAGATCATGTATTTTATGGATAGGATATTGCCCGATGCAGGCGATACATGTAAGATAAGCTACACTGCGGCCCAGTTGAAATGGTGCACTGATTTTGAATCGAAGATATGGGCCTACTTTTTAGAAGAGAACTTATTGTATGAAACGGATTACCCAAAAATTCAGAAATATCTTACCGAAGCCCCGTTCACCCCTGGCCTGGGCGAAAGAAATGAATCGGCCCCAAAGCTGGCTGTATACACAGGCTGGCAAATTGTGCGTGCCTACATGGATAGGCATCCTGAAGTTACTTTGCCGCAGTTAATGGCCGATAAGGATGCACAAAAAATATTAAATCAATCTAAGTACAGGCCGAAGTAGCCCCAAAAGGATACTTTTTGATTTGTAGATGTATGTTTAAAACTAAAGAAACCCCGTTCAAAAATGAACGGGGCTTCCTGTTTATATCTGCCAACTCCCTTTTAGGAAGTGGGATTACTTCATAATATCAAACACTGCTTTTAAAGCAAGCAAAGTACCAACCAATAGTGCGAAATTAGCTATATAAGAGAAGTAATGAGAGTTTTCATCACCTGCAAAACGGATGAATACACCAAAAATGCCTATAATAACTGCGACAACTAATAGTTTGTAATGTTTCTCTGCGTTAGCGTTTTCCATTGACTCCATGATACCGTATTTAATGTTTTGGCAAAAATAGAAATGTTTAGCGAAAATGCCACTAATTTTTATGATTTTATGGAGCTTAAAAATGTGGGGTGTTTTCTTTTATGATATTTTATCAGGATCCACACACTGATGCCTGCTAAAATGAATATCCACAGGTTAGTTATGGCCAAAATAAGTTGAGTAAATAAGTACCAGCCATTATCATGAATTGGAATCACAATGCAACAAGCTATTGTCTTTTATTTTTTTGATAAATTGACAATGGCTACTTCCATACTATACAATTCTTTATCGCGTGTGGCTTTGTTTAAAAAAGCAGGACTGAGGCGGGTGACAGGGTATGATTTAAAAGTTTTAAGCACTTTTATATTCCATCCTTTATTAATATAAGTGTGCAGCACATCGGCATTGGTATATAGCAGTGCCGGGCCAGGGAGGCTGCCTGTACTATCAGGGTTGATTTCGGTAAAGGGAGCATCCAGGTAAAAGTTCAAATCGTCATGAAACTGACCGGCAGCTATATAAACGGGCAGTTTGCCGGGGTTGTTATGATTTATCCACATAGCGGCCTCGCTGCCCCCCTGGTAATGCAGCAACGATGGGTAAAAGCACAGGTTAAGGTATAGGTTAACGGTAAAGGATACCAAAAGTGTGCGGTATATGGTTTGCTGCATTTCTGCCGATATTTTTGAGGGCAAAAATATCAGCATCAGCAAAAATGCTAAAATGATGGGCCCTGTTAGCCAGTTAAACGTTTCGGGTTTGAAAAAGTACTCAAGCGCGCTCACTATAACTACAAGCAATATAATAACTACGTTTTGCGTAACGCGTACTGCTTTAATGCTTTTTAAAGATTTTAGCTTATCAAGATATTGCGCTGTAATAATAGCGAAGAAGGGGAAAACGATATTAAGATAATGCGGCAGCTGAAATTTTGATGCTGAAAACAGCAGGAAGGTGATCAACGACCCGCAGATGCAATACCACTCCTGCGCCTGTACATTTTTAGCTCCTTTTTTTATGAACTGAAATATAGCTGCAAACAATAAAAGCGACCATGGCGAAAATGCCCATAGCAGGGTATGGATAAAAAAGCTGGGGTCGCCGCTTCCTTTAATGGGGCCTGTATTAAAAAAACGGCCAAACTGACTATCCCAAAAAAAGAATTTAATACCTGATACACCGGTACGGCCAAATACCACCTTTTCGGGGTGCAGATCAAACTGCTGGTACAGGCTCCAGATCTCGGGCAAAATAAACACCAGTATCAATAAGGCTGCAAACAGCCATCGCCAGGTAAAAAGTTGTTTCCACTGCCTGGTGATAATCAGATGGCCTGCAACTGCGCCGCCTATGGTAATAAGGGCGAACATACCTTTAGTCATGAGCGCGCAGGCTGTGAACAGGCTGGCCAGTATTAAATGCCAGAAACTGTCACCCGTTTGGGCTTTATAAAAGTGATAAACCGCGGCAATGATTAGCCCGGTTAAATAAGGCTCGGCACGTACATCGGTGTTGGATAGGACAATGTGCTGCGCGGTAAGCAATATCAGTACCGACCAAAGGGCTATTTGTTTACTGTATAGGTTTTTGGCAAATTGATAAGTATAAACGGCCCCCATCATCATAAACAAAATACCAGGGAGCTTATAAGCCCATGTTTTAAACCCGAAGCATTTAAAAAACAAACTGGTAACCCAAAATGGGAAATGTGGTTTATCCAGCCAATCGCCGCCCCAGGCAAACAGGTCGCTGTAATTGTTGCGCAAAACCATATTTTTTGAAATGGTGGCATACAGGTTAGCATCGGGGCCTATAATGGTTGTAAACAACCCGCTAAAATTTATAACAACCGCCATACCGATAAACAGGTAAAGCCATTTGGTTTGATTTGCGGTGCTGTTGAGATTCATAAGGTAATTGCTGTAAAGATAAATAGAATTGTAGGAGGTGCGGGAATTGAGATTGAATTGTCTGTCGCTGTACCGTATGTTATGGGTGCAGGTAATATTTTTTGCATTCGTTGGCTTTTAATACAAAATCAAAAAACATAACAATTTATTAACCCGGCAATTTTTTATTCAGCTTAGCTTAGCGCTTTATATTTCAACAATGCAAAACCTTGTTAAATTATTTCTTTTTGGCCTGCTGTGTACTGTGGTTATTGGGGCAAAGGCCCAACCCCGTATAAAAAAAGCTATCTTTATTATTGCTGATGGGATTCCTGCTGATGTGATCGAAAAAGTGAACACGCCAAATCTTAAGCAGATTGCTGCACAAGGCGCCTACCTGAGGGCGCACGTTGGAGGCGAAAAAGGCGGTTATTCACAAACGCCTACTATTTCTGCCAATGGATACAACAGCCTGCTTACTGCTACATGGGTAAATAAACATAATGTTTGGGGTAATGATATTAAAGCGCCGAATTATAATTACTGGAACATCTTCCGGATGTTTAAAAATGCTTACCCAGGTAAAAAAACTGCTATATTTTCGAGCTGGACGGATAACCGCACAAAGCTCATTGGCGATAACCTGCCCGACGCCAGCAGCGTTCACCCCGACTATGCTTATGATGGCTTTGAGCTGGACACGGTAAAATTTCCGCATGACAAGGCCGGCGATTATATGCACCTGATAGATGAGCAGGTGGCAGCATCAGCAGCCTTATGTATTAAAGATAAAGCGCCCGACCTTTCATGGGTGTACCTGGAGTATACCGACGATATGGGGCATAAATATGGCGATAGCCCGCAATATTATGATGCCATTGAGAAGATGGATGCGCAGGTTGGCCGTATATGGCAGGCTATCCAATACCGGCAGAAAAATTTTAAGGAGGATTGGCTGATATTTGTCACTACCGATCATGGCCGTGATGAGCAAACAGGCAAAAATCATGGCGGCCAAAGTACGCGGCAGCGCAGCACCTGGATGGTAACAAATTACAAACCACTTAACAATTACGCCAAATACTATACCCCGGGTATTGTGGATATTACCCCATCAATCAACAACTTTTTAAATGTAAAAGTACCCGAAGCACAGTTACGGGAGCTCGATGGTATTTCGCTGATTGGCCCCATATCCGTTGCTCAGCCAGAAGCCAATTTAGTGCAGGGCGCGCTTGATGTAAGCTGGAAAGCTATGGATGCTAAAGGTAAAGTAAAGATATGGGTAGCCGCTGCAAATAATTTTAAGGAAGGTAAAGCCGATGAATATAAGCTGTTAGCCGAAGTGCCTGTTTCTGCGGAGCATGTTTTGGTTGATGTAAAAAACATGCCATCGGGGTTTTATAAGGTATGTATTGAAGGGGAATTGAATACGGTGAACAGGTGGGTGATAGTGAAGTAGGTTTTTGGACAAAGGACAAAGGATTTTTGGATGAAGGACAAAGGATTTTCGGACGAAGGAGCAAGGATTTTTGGACAAAGGAGCAAGGACGAAGGATTTTGGACGAAAGGATTTTCAGACAAAGGATTTTCGGACGAAGGAGCAAGGACGAAGTTATCTAAACCTTTACAGTTTAGGATGACTTCATGTTTTTTTAAATATTAACGCTTAATTTTATATAGATCATGGGCACACGGCGGGATTTTATTGGAACCAGCCTTACTGGTATAGCAGCTTTAACTTTATTGCCAGCTGTTAACTCTTTTGCAAGCATTGGTAATGGTTATAGGCGGGAGCATAAAGCAAAACTGAAACTTCGTTTTGCGCTGGCATCTGATATTCATTACGGGCAGCCCGGTACCGATTTTACTGCCAATACCGGCAATATGGTAAAATGGCTTAATGAAGATCATGCTAAAAATCACCTGGATATGGTGATTGTTAACGGCGACCTGGTGCATAATCGTCCCGATTTGCTGCCCGAAATTAAAAGCACTTACCTTGATAAACTGAGCGTGCCTTACCATACTATTCCCGGCAATCATGATTTTGCTGATGCGTCTGTTTGGAAAAAGAGCTTTGGTTACGAGGATAAATATACTATAGAATTTGGCGACATCGCTTTTGTGCTGGCCAATACTGCCGATACAAAAGGCGTTTATGTGTGCCCCGATAATTCCTTTATCAAAACATCGCTGGATAAATTTGCCGGCAAAAAAATTGTATTTGCAATTCTGCATATCCCGCCAATAAACTGGACTAAAAATGATGTTTTTACCGATTGCCCCGAAACCATTGAGCTGCTGCATAACTACCCGAATGTAAAGGCCGCTTTTCATGGTCACGATCATTTGCTGGATGGCGTACGCTATACCGGCAACAGATTCCCTCATTTTTTTGATTCGCATATAGGAGGTAATTGGGGAACCGATTACAAGGGATACCGGATAGTTGAGGTAGATGAGCAAAATGCCATTTATACTTACCAGGTAAATGCCAGCCAAAACCCGGTGCTCAACTCCAATAAATTTTAATAGGGCAAAACAGGTTTGAATTTGAATGCTGTTTTGGCTGCCGGTTTTACAAACAAGCTTTAAATTAATCTTTATTACTATTCTCCCGGATATTTTAATCCAACCTGCGCCCGGGCCCGGTCAATCATATCAATCATTTGCCGCGACATCTGGTGGGGGATGATGGGGCTTTCTGTTGCACCTGATCTGATCAGGTCGCAAAAATGTTTTATCTCGTAATTCAAGCCCCCGGCGGTAAATGGCTCATTGAGCTCTACACTTCGGCCATCCAGATAATCAATAGTTGCGCGGGCCGGGTTCCACCAGTTTTTATGGATGGTTACGTGGCCAAGCGGACCAGCAATGAGGGCGTCGCCCTTGCCATGCAGGTCAAACCCCGCATACAATTGCGAATAACCACCCGCATGCAATGTTTGGAATATCGCAAACATATCGATACCCGTTTTGCCAAACCGACCCATGGTTTGTACTTCCTGCAATTCGCCAAGCCAGTCAATCGCCAAAAAGGCTTCGTAAATCCCTATCCCCATTAAACTGCCGCCAACCAGGTCGAGGTTATAATTTGGATGATCGGGCGGGCAATCGGCAACAGCCGATCCGGCGCGAACATAACCCGCCGGGCCAATAGGGTCGGTAGCCAGGTATTTTTTTAAACGGGTGTATAATGGATAGAAGGGAGGTTTCATACCCTCCATAAATAAGAGTCCGGTTGATTTCACCACTTTCAACACCTCATCCAGTTCGGACAGGTTTACCGTGGCCGGTTTTTCGCAAAGCACATGTTTACCGGCTTTAAGGGCGGCTATGCTATAAGCGACATGGCTATCGGGCAGGGTGGCAATATAAACCGCATCAATATCGCTTGCCAGCAGTTCATCTAAAGTATAACAGGCCTTGCCACCGTATTGCGCCACAAAATCATCAACGGTAGCCGCCCGGCGCGAATATGATGCCACCAACTCAACACCCTCAACAGCGGCAAAACCCTGCATAAAGCGGTGAGCGATGCGGCCGCAGCCTATAATTCCGAATTTGATCATTTTTTTAAGTCTGTAGTTCTAAGTCGTGAGTCTTAAATTCTAAACCGGTAATTTAGCTCAGCTTCAAAAGTATACTAAAACTAAAAAGTCCCAACTCAAAAATATAAATATTCCTGACTTGAGACCTTTACTTAGAACTTAAGACTTCCGACTTATTTACTGGTACTGAATATAAATAGGGTACGGTTTATACCTTGATAAAACCTCCTCTGGTGTTAACATATGGTGAGGGGCTTTTTTGATGTCGTTTTTGTAAAACAATTTAAAGCCTGTAAACTGTACCGGCTCCTGGTTAATGAAGTAGCGGTAAGTACCGGTTTTAAGGTCGGGTTCGCCCCAGCCGTCCATATCCATAACTAACTGTACTTCTTTACGCAGTTTGATGTTTTTGTAGTTGGTCACCATTTTTTTGGTGAAACGGTGTACTACCAAAATTTTGGGTGGCAAGCCGTTTTTCCTTACAATTTTGGCCAGGTAGTCTGATACGTAATTGATATCAGCCGCATCATAGGTGCCTATCCTTTTGCCGGGTTTGCTGCCATCTTTCATCGAAAACTCAGGGTCCATACCAAAATGAACCTGTGGCATTGATAAATATTTTTCAAATAAAGGTAACTCCGCCTGTATGTTGCTTAAGGCTACCTGCACATCTAAAAATACAATGGCATGTGCTTTTTTTGCTAATACCAATACACTGTCAATTTGTTTAAAAGGCATGCGGTAACGGAATTTTCCGTCTTTGCCGCCATCACCCTGTGCTACTACAGCAATGTAGTGTAAAGCGGGTTGCACCGGTGTTTTAGGATCGGCTTTTTCCCAATGCTTTACCTCTCCCTTTAATTTGGCAAGCATTTCTTTTGGCGGCAATTCGCCCAAAATGCCCATTTTTTTTGAGTAAAGATTGCCGTAAAAAGCAACTACGCGTTTATATGGTAAAATAGCGCCGCCTATTGGGTATGGTGTATTTTTAACAGGCCATCTGCCGGTGGTATCACCATGGGCATTAAACTTTAATAAAGTATCATATTTTGCCTTATCTATAGGAGGATAATCTGATTTTTTTACGCTGAGCGAATCTGCTTCTTCGGCTTTTGCCGAATCAGTTTTAGCAGCTGTTTTCTTACTATCTGTTTTGCCGGCACCATCGCTTTGCGAGCAGCCAGGTAATAGTACAATGGACGATAAGAGCAGGGTTGCAGATAATAGGACGTTTTTTAATTTCATGTGTGTCTATGTTCGGTAAGTGGCAGGTGTGCGTAAGTTGTATTTTAATTTAAACTAATTTTCAGCTACTTATAAAGCAACCAAAGCAGGTTTAGTTTGAGGCAAATATAAATATTGATAATTAATTACCTTTAACTTTATGAAACTTTCCGAAAACGCCCAATGGCAATTTGGGGCCAGCTGTGGCCTGCAGGTAAAGTTCGCCGATCTCCAGGTTTTGCACTTTGGGGTAGGCGCTTTTAATCAGGTTTTCTATTATTACCGATGAAAAACCAAGCGAATAGGTGTTCAGGATCAGAAAATGTTCTTCAGGATCCAGCAGTTGGATCACATCGGCCATCATCTCGTTGATGTTATCCTCCAGTTTCCATTTTTCGCCGTTCGGGCCATTACCATAAGCCGGTGGATCGAGGACGATGCCATTGTATTTTTTGCCGCGTTTAAGTTCGCGTTTTACAAATTTAAGTGCATCCTCAACCACCCACCGGATATTGCTTAAGCCCGAGATCTCCTGGTTTTCGTTAGCCCATGTAACCACCTGTTTAATGGAATCTACATGTGTGGTATCGGCACCCGCGGCCTGCGCTATTAATGATGCGCCGCCGGTGTAGGCAAACAGGTTAAGTACTTTTGGCTGTGGGGTTTTAAACCGTTTTATATTTTGAGTAATGTAATCCCAGTTTACGGCCTGCTCGGGGAAGATCCCAAGATGTTTAAAAGAGGTTAACCCCAGGCGGAACTTGATAGCTGCATCGTTATTTTTATACTCGATGTGCCAGCGGTCGGGAGTTTTCGGGTCTTTTTTTATCCAGTCGCCCGCTGTGGCAGAGCGGCCTTTAAACTTTATGTGGTGTAAACGCTGCCATTCGGCAGGAGGGAGGCTTTTGCTCCAAACCGCCTGTGGTTCAGGGCGTATAAGTACGGTGTTCCCAAAACGCTCCAGCTTTTCAAAATCGCCGCAATCAATCAGCTCGTAATCTTTCCAGTGCGTTGGGGTAAGTAGTTGAATCATTTTTATCGGGTTCGTGGTTCGCGTTGCCGGTAGCCGGATCTAAAAGTTGCAAATGTACTAATTTTCCACTTCGTACTAAATCGCGTAAAAGTATATCCCGCAACCCGCAACTCGCAACAGATAATCAAAGCTTCGCTTTTGCTGCCCTCATGAACTTGCTGGCGAATACAAAGTCGTTAAGTTCCTTGTTATCGGTGTGGGCAATTTCTTTGTTGCTGCCTTCCCACCATTTTTTGCCCTGGTGCAGGAACAAAATATGATCGCCAATACCCATTACCGAATTCATATCGTGGGTAACAACAACTGTGGTGATCTGGTATTCATCGGTAAGTTCGCTTATCAGGTCATCAATCAGGATGGAGGTCATAGGATCGAGGCCTGAGTTAGGCTCATCTACAAACAAGTACTTGGGTTGCATGGATATGGCCCTTGCTATGCCCACGCGTTTTTTCATACCTCCCGAAAGCTCGGATGGGTACAGTTTATTTTTACCTGCCAGGTTAACCCTTTCAAGGCAGAAGTTGGCCCTGTCTCGTTTTTCGGCCCTGGTTTGGTTGGTGAACAGGTTTAAGGGGAACATGATGTTTTCTTCAACCGTCATGCTATCAAACAGTGCCGAGTTTTGAAAAAGCATCCCAATGTGGGTGCGTATAGGCACGCGTTCCTCAAAACCCATATCGGTAAAGTTTTCGCCATTAAAAAGCACATCCCCTTCGGTAGGTTCATGCAGGCCTACAATGCATTTTAGTAATGTTGTTTTGCCCGAACCTGAACCGCCAATGATGAGGTTATTTATACCGGGTTTAAAATTAGCGCTTATGCCAGATAGAACTTCGTGTTCGCCAAATGTTTTATGGATGTTTTGAATTTCTATCATAAAAATAGACGGGAGATTACTAAATCGAACAATAAAATCATTACGCAGCTAAAAACTACACCGCGCGTGGCAGCCTGGCCAACTTCAAGGGCACCGCCTTTGGTATAAAAGCCCTGGTAGCTGCAAATGGTAGTGATGATAAAGCCAAACACAACTGCCTTAACCAAACATACAGTAATAATAACAGAGTTAAAACCATCCGACAGGCCAATTATAAAGTCATCGGTAGTAACTTCGCTTGAAGTAAGACAAGCAATGTAGCCACCTATAAATCCTAATAATATAGATACGATAACCAATAACGGGAACATGGTTACACCTGCTATAACCTTGGGCGATATTAAATAGCCCGGTGCGTTTACGCCCATGATCTCTAAGGCGTCAATCTGCTCGGTAACCCGCATGGTGCCTATCTGCGATGCCATACTTGAACCAACGCGGCCTGCAAGTACCAAAGATGAAATGGTGGGGCTAAATTCAAGAACCATACTATCCCGGGTAATACCGCCTACTACCGATTTTGCTATCAGCGGACTAACCAACTGGAAGGCGGTTTGGATAGTTACAGCTGCACCGATGAAAACCGAAATAATCATGATTATGCCTAATGAACCGATGCCCGCCGAAACCATTTCGCGCATTACCTCTGCCCAGTATACTGTGAATTTTTCGGGTTTTCTAAAACTTAATCTTAGTAAAAGTATATATCGCCCTAAACTTTGAATCATAGTTATGTATTAAAAATCGGATAAAATTACATTTTTAAATTTAGCTTACCAGTCGCTATTGTTTAATTGCCTAAAATAGGAGCTTTTTGCAAGCTATTATTTTAGCTTGCGTAATTTAGCTTGTCAAAAATCAACAGGCATAAAAATCACCCTCAACAATTGGGGGGCTTAAATTAAAAGTACATTCAAAATAAAAACTCATCATCACTATGAAAAATGCCCTTATTACCGGTTCAACAAAAGGCATGGGCCGTGCCATTGCCATAGCTTTTGCAAATGAAGGCTTAAACKTGGCTATTTGTTCGCGAAACGAAAAAGAATTATTGGAATTTAAGGACGAACTGCTGCATCATAACCCCAACATTAAAGTTTTGGCCAGGGTAGCCGATGGAAGTAACAAAACCCAACTGCTTGGCTTTGCCGCCGCTGCACAGCAGGAACTTGGTTTTATTGATGTGATTGTAAATAACTTAGGCATGTTCACCCCAACAAGTATACTCAATGATGCTGATGATACTTTTGAAAAACAGGTAAATACAAACCTTATGCCCACCTATGAGCTGTATCGCTTTTTTGGTAAAGCCATGCAGGTTGCGCACAAGGGCCATTTTTTTAACATATGTTCGGTAGCGTCATTAAATCCAATTGCCCAGGCAGGTGCTTATAGCGTAACAAAATACGCGCTGTTAGGTCTAACAAAGGTAATGAGGCTTGAAATGCAGGAACATGGTGTAAAGGTAACCGCAATAATTCCCGGATCGACGTTAACGGATTCATGGAAAGATGCGGTTGTTGATAAAAACACAATGGTTTTACCAGAAGACATCGCATCGGCAATCATCAATATATACAGGATGAGCGCAGGAGCCAATGTAGACGAGATAATCATTAAACCAGCGCCGGGTCAGTTGTAAGTCGGCAGTACTAAGTCTCAAGTTTAAAGTCTGTTTTATGACTCAAGACTTCCGACTTAAGACTTCTGACTTAAGACTTTTCACCGTCAAAACCCGGCAATTCACCGACTTGTTGCACGTGCTAACCTATATTGTATAGGTATTTTTAGCCGCCCGCTGTACTTTTATATCATTAAACAAACCCAAACTTGAACGTTATTTAAATAAGATTATGGAAAAGAAGCTTTATCGGGATGAATACCGAAAGAAAATAGGAGGAGTTTGCGCCGGTCTGGCCGAATACTTCGACATGGATGTAGCCATTATACGTGCCCTGTTTTTACTTACATTTATATTTATGGGCACAGGCCTTGCGGCCTACGTTGTACTATGGATAGTGATACCCAAAAGAGGGGTCAACTTTTATAACCCTAATGTTGATTACAGGGTACCACCAGAGCAACCCTATAGTCCATTTGATAGCAGCGGCCCGGTAAMACCAGGCGCCCCGTTTGGAGCCATACCGCCAAAAAAATCATCATCAACCGCAGGTGTTATTATTGGTTGTGTACTGATATTTTTTGGTGCGTCATTCCTGCTTCACGAACTGCATGTTTTTTACTTTTGGCACATGGCTAAATTATGGCCTGTTATTTTAATAGTAGTTGGTTTGGCTGTCATTGTATCGGGCCAAAAAAAGGAGCCCTGGGAAACAGGCTTTCAAAATACCACTACCGATCAGGACGTGAAAGCAACTGATGACACCGACACCCTGAATAAGGAAGAGAAAAAAGACGATAATATTACAGACACCCCTCCAACTATATAAAATCATGAAGAGCGATAAATTAATTCCAGGTGCTATCCTGGTGTGTATAGGAGCCATATTTCTGCTTCACAACTTTGATATTATTGATTTCCATTGGATGAATATACTCCACCTTTGGCCTATATTTTTAATTATAGGTGGAGTGAACCTGGTTTTTGCGGGCAATAAATCGCCATTGGCAACAATTTTAAAACTTACAGTGGTTGTAGCTGGTTTTGCACTGCTGCTGTTTGGCCGCTTTGGCGATCGTTATAACTTTTGGCCACACAATTTTGTTCATTGGGATAGTAACGATAGCGGCGATGACAATAGTGATGACGACAATAGTGACAGCGACAGCACCAACACTGATCACGGCGTAGTAAAAATTGAAGGCAGCAGTATATTTAATAAAGAGTATACACCTGATGCCAAACTGGCCCGTCTTAACATCAGCGGCGGCGGTACAACTTATACACTTAACGATACCACCAGCCAGCTGTTTAAAGCAGAAACAAAGGAGTTTTAT